>CADBRW010000086.1 GCA_902797155.1 uncultured Lachnospiraceae bacterium | reverse complement strand
CCGGACTCCCAGGTGGAGGATATCTTTAAGCAGGTTGAGGACAATCAGTCCAACAAGCAGCAGCTGAACGAGCGGGTCAAGCCTGAAGAGGCAGATGCCAGTGCCATGATCAAGGAGGAATCCATTGTGATCGACACCGGCGACGGTGATCCCATCGAGCTGGACAGCGAGCATCGGATCGTTCCCGAGAGCTGGACCGTGATTCTGACGATCGTGGCTATCGTGACCCTTGTGATAGCGGCTTTGGCCTGCCTTGTACTGATCATTAAGAAGTGTATGCGCTTTAAGCGGTCAGACCGAAGCAAGCCCATGCACGGACATCGTAAGAGACGGAAGATCCGTAAGATCTGCCGTCGTATCCTGACTGTGACAACGGCGGTCAGTGTGGCCGGAATCTTCCTGATCCTGGCAATCTTCATCGTTGTATTTAACAACAGCCGGATCCTTGAGAGTGTGCAGGAGAGCGGATATTTCCGCTATGCATATATTGAATATCTGGCAGATAACGGGAAGACCGAGGAGGATACTACCGAGGTCTCCGGAGGAAAGACACTCACCTATGACGATTTTGTCATTCGGGAGAAGCAGGCTACGGAGCAGCTGCTCCATGGCAATCGGGATGTTCAGTATCAGGAGAGCAACGTTGCGCCCTATGTACAGCGTCTGAAGGAGGATATGCAGTTCTCCCTGATCATCAGCGGGATCCTGTTCCTTCTGGCCTTTGTGCTTGGATGCATATTTACGATCTTCATGGATCTCCGGCGTGACCGTGGTATCCGTATGATCGCGGTCTCAGAGCTGATCGGAACGGTATTTGCCGGAGGACTGACAGCATTTCTGCTCCTTATGAACCCGGCAAAGCATCTCTTCATCGAGCCGGACTATCTGTATCTCTTCTTTAAGAATCAGGTGGACTGGATGATCCGGGTACTTTCTGTGATCACCATCTTCGGACTGGTGGTTGGTATGTCGCTGATCGGAGTATACTTCAGTCGGCGAAAAGATAAAACGAATTAGAGGACGACATGGAACTTTTCGACATGCATTGCCATATCCTGCCCGGCGTTGATGACGGATCTAAGAATATGGAAATGTCCCTCGACATGCTTCAGATCGCCTATGAAGAGGGAACAAGAAACATACTTCTTACACCTCATTATATGATCGGCAGAAACCGTTACAAAAGCGCGAAGGAGCTGGATGAACGGTTTGAGGAATTAAAGGACGCCGCGAAAGAACGTTTTCCGGAACTCCGTCTTTATCTCGGAAATGAGATACTGTATGAAGAGGGAGTTGTGAATCTGCTGAAATCCGGCGAGATCCATACGATGAACGGTACGCGCTATGTGCTGGTGGAATTCAATGTAAGAACTCCCTTCCGGCAGATACGTGAAGCCATCCGGCTTCTGTCAGAAGCCCGGTACTGGCCCATTATCGCTCATGTAGAGCGGTATCAGAGCGTTACGAAGCGAATGGATCATATCGAAGAGATGATCGATATGAAGGCCCTGCTGCAGATGAACATCTCCAGTATTGAAGGAGGCTTCCTCAACGAGAACAAGCGTTGGTGCAGGAAGCTGTTAAAAGAGGGTTATATCACATTTCTCGGTACGGATGCCCACAATGTGGACAGCCGTGCACCCTATACACAGGATTATATCCCCTGGCTTAGAAAACACTGCGGTGACGATGAAGCGGAGTTTATGCTGACCGGCGCGGCAGAGGAGATGGTCCGGGGTAACTATATTGACTAAAGGAGTTCTCCATGGAAGAGAGATACGAAGAAACAGAAATAGACCTGGTGGAGGTCTTTCATGCGCTTGTAGCGAAGATCTGGCTGATCATCCTTCTCGCGGCTCTTGGCTTCGGAATGATGGTCGGGTATACCATGCTGTTTGTTAAACCGACCTACAGCAGTTCGTCTACAATCTACATTTTAACAAAGACCACCAGTATCACCAGTCTGGCCGATTTCCAGATCGGTACACAGCTGACACAGGATTACAAGGTGATCATCACCAGCCGTCCGGTTCTGGAGGAGGTTATCCAGAATCTGGGGCTGAATACCACCTATGATGCTCTGAAGAAGCAGATATCCATCAACAATCCGGATAATACCCGTTTCCTGGAGATCACCGTAACGGATACGGACGCATATCTGGCAAAGAAGATCGTTGATGAGCTGACAAATGTATCCGTAAAGAATACGGCGAAGGTCATGGAGACAGATCCGCCGAACATCATGGATTACGGTCAGCTTCCGGAGAAGCCCATCGCACCGAGCATGAAGAAGAACGGCATCATCGGAGGACTTCTGGGATTTGTCCTTGCCTGCGCCATCATTATACTCCAGTATATGATGAACGATTCCATCAAGACCGGAGAAGATGTGGAGAAGTATCTGGGCCTGAATGTACTGGGAATGATCCCCCTGGAAGAGGGTGTCTCCAAGCGTAAGACCCACGGACATGACCGTACCGGTAATAATGCAAAGAAGAAAAAACGAAAAGTAGCGTAAAGAGGTAAACGACCTTGGCACAACAGATCAGATTTGAGAATAAAAAAGAACTGGATTTTAAGACCAACGAGGCGTATAAGCGTGTACGTACGAATATCACCTTTTCGGGAGAGGATATTCAGGTTGTTGCTGTAACAAGCTCTGTTCCCAATGAAGGTAAATCAGAGGTCTCCTTCCGTATGGCCGAATCCTTTGCCGAAGACGGAAAGAAGGTACTCTATATCGATGCGGATATTCGTAAATCCGTTACCATCGCCCGTTATGGCGTTGACCGTGAGACCAAGGGCCTCAGCCATTATCTCTCCGGTCAGGTAAAGAACCTGGATGAGATCATCTATGAGACAGATATTCAGAATTTCAGTGTCATCTTTACAGGCGCAAAGGCTCCGAATCCGGCAGAGCTGCTGGGTCGTCCGAGACTTGCGAAGATGATCGAGACACTGCGTGAGCAGTTTGATATGATCGTGATCGACTGTCCGCCTCTCGGAAGCGTGATCGATGCCGTGCTCGTGGCAAAGAACTGTGACGGTACGGTACTGGTGGTTGAATCCGATGCCATCAGCTATAAGGTGGTTCAGAATGTTAAGAAGCAGCTGGACCAGAGCGAATGCAAGATCCTCGGTGTCATCCTGAACAAGGTCCAGACCGGCGGTAAGGGCTATTATGGCTATTATAAGGGCTATTATGGCTACTACGACGATTACGGTTACGGAAACAACGAAGATGAAGAGAAGAAGGGCAAAAAAAGCCGGAAGAAGGACAAAGAAGAAAGCGATAACGAAAACAAGGAATAACGACTTATAAATGCGACATGGATGGAAGGAGCAGTCAGAGATGGGTGTCTCCTTCCATTTGTAAATCAGGTGAATTCCATGTCGTCGGTCGATTCGAAGGATAGAGGTTACAGAAGGAGAAGAAGGAAATGGTAGTAGCATTACTTACGGCAGCAGGAACCGGAACCAGGATGGGGCAGGATATCCCGAAGCAGTTCATGCATGTGGAGAACAAGCCTCTGATCATTCATACCATGGAGGCCTTTCAGAAGCATCCGAATGTGGATGCCATCATGGTCGTAACACTTTCTGCCTGGGCGGATGTGCTGAAGGCTTATGCCCATCAGTTCAATATTACAAAGCTGAAATGGGTGGTGGAAGGCGGAGCCACCGGCCAGGAATCCATTTATAACGGGCTTAAGGCCCTCTCCGGTGAGCTGAGCGAGGATGATGTGGTCATGGTTCATGACGGCAACCGTTGTCTGGTTTCAGGGGAGATCATTTCCGATTCGCTGGCTACCTTCCGTGAATTCGGTTCGGCTGTGGCTGTGATCCCCTGTGTGGAGGCGGTGTTCTTTAGCAGAGACGACGGCCAGTCAGCTACGGAGTCCATCCCCAGAGAGCAGCTGTTCCGTACACAAACGCCTCATACCTACACTCTGGGTAAGCTGCTCTGGGCGCATGAAGAGGCGAAGAAGAAGAACATCACGAATACTGCCGCATCCTGTACGCTGATGCAGGCTTTGGGCGAAACGGTCTATTTCTCCAAGGGATCCGAAACAAATCTGAAGATCACCACCGTGGATGATCTGATGATCTTTGAGGCTTTGCTGAACACGAAGAAGGATACCTGGTTAAAATAAGCCGGCAGGTGAGGGCCATGATGAAATACAATGACAGATATTGGGATGAGGTTGGTGAGGTCATTGACTGTATTCCCAACATAGAAAAGCTATACGGAAAAAGTGTTCTGATCACTGGAGCCACGGGAATGATCTGTTCGGCAGTGGTGGATGTGATCGCATACTTAAATAAAGAGGAAGGGGCGGGGATCCGCCTTATCCTGGCAGGCCGGAGTGAGGAACGGATGGCTAAGCGCTTCCGGGATGCGGAGGTGGAGTATACATTTGTATCCTATGATGCAACAAAGCCTGCGGAGTTTGATATCAGAGCGGACTATATCATCCATGGAGCCAGCAATGCGAATCCTGCACTGTACGGCAAAGCGCCGGTAGAGACTCTGCTGGGAAATGTCATCGGTGTGGAAAGTATGCTGCAGGTGGCAAGGAAGAATGAGGGCTGCCGGTTTCTGTACATTTCCTCCAGTGAGGTATACGGAGCAAAGGGGCAGGACACGGAACCCTACGGAGAACAGGATTACGGGACAGTGGATATCCTGAATTTCCGGGCCTGCTATCCCAGCGGAAAGCGTGCGGCGGAGACGCTGTGTGCCTGCTATCGGCAGGAGTATGGTGTGGATTTTGTGACCATACGTCCGGGTCATATCTATGGTCCCTCCATCACAGCGGCAGATACCAGAGCGTCGGCTGCATTTACCAGGGATGTACTGGCGGGGCATGATATCGTGATGAAAAGTGCAGGAGCACAGCTTCGTTCCTACTGCTATACGCTGGACTGTGCGACGGCCATCCTTGCGGTTCTGACAAGCGGCACTTCAGGTGAGGCCTACAATATCTCATCTCCGGATTGTGTGATCTCCATCCGTGACCTGGCGGAGAAGCTGGCAGAGGCCGGAGGAGTGAAGGTGGTCTTTGAGAGTCCTTCGGACCAGGAGAGAAAGAGCTATAACCTCATGAGCAATTCTTCTCTGAAGGGAGAGAAGCTGATGGCGCTTGGCTGGAAGGCGAAGTACGATCCGGAGCGGGGGCTTCGGGCAACCCTGGCCTACTCCGGGGAATAGAGCAGGTCGCGGACAGCTCCGTAATGACATTTTTTTCATATTTAAAATTCATAATTGACATTTTATTTAAAAGATGTATAATAATTATCGAAGTTTTTGCCGGAGCCAGATCCGGCAAAAAAAATGGCTAACTGTTCACGATAATATGAAAAGGAACAATCATGAACATATACAAAGAAAAAGTCATGAACGAAATCATTCGATCGGCCTCTTCCAATCAGAGAGAGCTTTCGGAGGCAACCGGTTTTTCTCTGGGGATTGTGAACCGTTCCATCCGGGAGTTAAAGGAGGAAGGGTATCTTTCAGAGGAGGGACTTCCGACAGAGAAGACGAAGAAGCTGCTTCGCGCCAACCGCCCGAAGCATGCGGTCATTCTTGCGGCAGGTTACGGACTTCGAATGGTTCCCATTAACCTGACCTCGCCGAAGGCTTTGTTGGAGGTGAACGGGGAACGGCTGATCGAGAGACTGATACGTCAGCTGAAGGAAGCCGGGATCACGGACATTACGGTAGTGATCGGTTTCATGAAGGATGAATTTGAGTATCTGATCGATGATTACGATGTGAAGCTGGTGGTGAATCCGGATTATTCCATAAGGAACAATCTTCACTCCATGGCTCTGGTTGCGGATCTTCCCGGTAATACCTATGTGGTCCCCTGTGATCTCTGGTGTGAGGAGAATCCCTTCCGTAAGAATGAGCTGATCTCCTGGTACATGATGACCGATGCTCCGGATACGGAGAGCGGACTTCGCATCAATCGGAAGCAGGAGGTTACCTGGGCAGAGGAGGAAGGCAACCGGGCCGTCGGTATCGCCTATCTTCTGGAGAGTGACTGGAAGGATGTCAGCCAGCGCCTGAAGGTGCTTGATAAGGATAAAAGACATATGGATTCCTTCTGGGAGGAAGCACTCTTTCCCGAGGGAAGCGACAGGATGCAGATCTTCGCAAGGCGCGGGGATCCCGAGAAGATCGTGGAGATCAATACCTACGAGCAGCTGAGAAGTCTGGATTCCGGTTCCGGACATCTGAAGTCGGATGCCATTCAGACTGTGGCAGAGGCTTTGAAGGTGAAGTCCTCGGAGGTGCATGACATTTCCGTACTGAAGAAGGGAATGACGAACCGTTCCTTCCTCTTCACTGCAGGAAATGCACGGTATATCATGCGTATCCCCGGTGAGGGAACGGATCAGCTGATCGACAGGGAACATGAGGCAGAGGTGTTCCGTACCATTCGTGGTTACGGTTTCTGCGATGATCCGGTTTACATAAATCCAAAGAACGGATATAAGATCACAAAATTCCTTGAGGGTGTCAGAAACTGTGATCCGGGGAATCGGGAAGATGTAAAAGCCTGTATGCGAAAGCTTCGGGAGTTTCATTCGAAGAAGCTGAAGGTAGGGCATTCCTTTGATATGTTCGGTCAGATCGATTTCTATGAATCTCTTTGGAACGGACAGCCCTCAGTCTTCAGAGATTATCAGAAGACGAAGGAGGATGTCCTCAGTCTGCGAGAGTTCATAGACAGGCAGCCGAAGGATCTGTCCCTTACCCATATCGATGCGGTTCCGGACAACTTCCTGTTCTTTCAGAGAGACGGAAAGGAAGAGCTTCAGCTGATCGACTGGGAATATTCCGGTATGCAGGATCCGCATGTGGATATCGCCATGTTTGCGATCTATAGCCTCTACGGAAGAGAAGAGATCGATTTTCTGATCGATGCCTACTTCGAAGGGAAATGTCCGGAGGAGGTCAGAACAAAAATCTACTGCTACATAGCGGTCTGCGGACTGCTTTGGAGCAACTGGTGTGAATATAAGCGAACATTCGGTGTGGAGTTCGGCGAATACAGCCTGCGCCAATACCGTTATGCTAAAGAGTACTACCGACTGGCCCGTGAACGCGGTGCAGTCAATTAACAAAGGGGAAGAATCATGAGTGAGAACAATGAGAAAAAATTAGGAAGTTCATTTGGAGGAAAGGAAGCGAAGGGCGGACTGAAAAGGATCGATCCGTGGACCACGATAGTTCCCTTCATCGCCATCGCAGTCCTTTGCGTATTCTTCTTTACAGAGCCGGACGGATCAACAGAGGTGCTGAACAACGTTCGAAGCTTTCTTGGAGATTCCTTCGGTTCCTATTATCTGATCATCGGTTTGGGTGTGTTGATCGTTTCCATCTGGATCTCCTATTCCAGAATCGGAAAGATCCGCCTGGGCGGTCAGGATGCAAAGCCGAAATTCGGTTTCTGGAAATGGGGCGCCATGGTATTTACCTGTGGCCTCGCAGCGGATATCCTGTTCTACTCCTTCTGTGAGTGGATTTATTATTCACAGGAAACACACGTTCAGGAACTGGGTGCTGCTCAGGACTGGGCACAGACCTTTACCCTGTTCCATTGGGGACCGATTCCCTGGGCGTTCTACGCAGTGCTTGCTGCAGCCTTCGGTTTCATGCTGCATGTCCGTGGCAAGAAGAAGCAGAAGTATTCTGAGGCCTGCCGTCCGATCCTTGGAAAATGGACCGATAAGGCACCGGGTAAGTTTATCGATGTACTTGCAGTTGTTGCTTTGATCGCAGGATGTGCGACCACATTCTCTGTGGCAACACCGCTTCTGTCAGAGGCACTTTCCGATCTCTTCGGAATTGAGAGTTCCAAGTATATCACCATTGGTATCCTGCTTCTGACCTGCTGCCTGTACACCTTCTCCGTTATGAGAGGTCTGAAGGGTATCTCCATGTCGGCACAGCTGTGTATGTATTTCTTCATTTTCCTGCTGGCATATGTCTTCTTCTTTGGAGGACAGACCCGTTATATCGTGGAAACAGGCGTTCAGTCCCTGGGTAATATGATCCAGAACTTCTTCGGATTGTCCACCTATACGGATGCCCTACGAGAGAACAACTTCCCACAAAACTGGACTATCTTCTACTGGGCTTACTGGATGGTATGGTGTGTAGCTTCTCCGTTCTTTATGGGAAGCATCAGCAAGGGTCGTACGGTAAAGCAGATCATCATGGGAACCTATATCTTCGGTTTGCTGAGTACCTTTGTATCCTTCATCATTCTCGGAAACTTCGGTATGGGACAGCAGATGACAGGAAAGTTCGATGCCATCGGACTGTACACCACCTGCGAGAATCTGTACCAGACGGTTGTAGCGATCATTCATACACTTCCGGTACCGCAGCTGGTACTGATCGTGCTGATCATTTCCATGATCGCATTCTACTCCACCAGCTTCGACAGTATCACACTGGTAGCATCTCAGTACAGCTACAAGGAGTTTGAGGGTGACGAGGAACCCAGCAAGAAGGCAAGACTCTTCTGGGCGCTCCTGTTGATCCTGCTCCCCATCGCGCTGATCTTCAGCGACAGCTCCATGGCGAACATGCAGTCCGTAAGTATCATCGCGGCCTTCCCCATCGCTCTGGTCATTGTCCTGATCATCGCTGCATTCATCAAGGATGCGAAGAAGTACGCAAACGAGATACATTTACCGGAGTAAACCGGATCCATATGAGGTTACGTCATCGTGCGTGAGAGAGACAGTCTGCGTGTCACATTTTCATGTGACAAGCAGACTGTTTCTCTCTGCCTTGCCGTCTTTTTTGTTCGAAACGGATCATATAACAGGGTTCGGACTGACGGTAATTTACTCGAAAGGGAGGGGCCGGTGGTTGACTCTTCCCACCGAAAGTCTTAAAATAAGTGTATCTGTGACATAAAGGAAATGAAGTATGAAACACATAGCAGCAATCGTGATGATCCTGGTTTTGATCGTGGAATTATACCTTGCCACCGCCGGGAGTCAGCACAGGAAGAAGAAATTGCTTAAGGGCTGGAACCGGACCCGGGGAACGATCCGGGGGATCGAAAAGGTCCGGGACAATGTAGGAGCCAGCCATAAGACCTATACGGAGCTTACCATCGATGCGGAGAGTGGTCAGACGGTGTATGCCCGCCTTGGCATGATGTGCATTTACGAGGTGGGAGAGGAAGTGGAGCTGATGGAGAAGGACGGATACCATCGCTTCCTCGGAAATGACCGTGTGAATGCCCGCGCAAAAAAGGAGCTGTTCTGGGGCACGGTTCCCATGCTGGTTTTAGTGGCAGGGATCGCGGCGCTCAGCTATTTCTTTTAATGAATAAGGAGAAGGAAGATGGAGAAGAACAAGGTGGTCCGAGCTAAGAAGGCAAAGGACGCAAAGGAGCCAAAGGAGCCGAAGCAGCCGAAGCAGAAACGTGAGAAACGTTCTGTACGTAAGGCTAGAAAGAATTATGAGAAGCTGATGAAGAAGACGAATCCGGAACGGAAGCTGTCTTTTATTGCCATTCTTCTGGCTTTGATAAGCTCGATCCTTCAGGCAGTGATCGACCAAAAGAATGATAAGGCATAAGCATAGCGGAAAGGAGACAGATTGTGAGTAAGAAAAAAAGAATACTGATGATCCTGTTCTTCGTTGTCTGGATAGCCGTGTTCCTGATCGGAGCGCTTCTGCTTCAGGGAAAGTACACGAAGCATGAGTCGATCCAGGAGTCCATGAGAGATGCGGTGCTTCATGAAACAAATCAGATCTCACTGTTTGGGATCCGGGATGTGAATCCGGCACTGATCTCCGGCTTTACGGTGACGGGGATCCTGCTTCTTCTGGCACTGGTCATCCGAATCTTCGTGATTCCGAGGTTCAAGATGATGCCTGGCAAATTCCAGATGCTGATCGAGGAATGGGTCGGCTTCTTTGACCGGCTGGCCAAATCGAACAGTCCCCACAGAAACGGATTTTTGGGGATGTACCTGTTCGCGGCGGGGTCATACATTTTCGTAGGAACCTGTTTTGAGCTGTTCGGCGTACAGGCGGTTACGACGGAGGGGAATTCCATCGCACTGCCGGCACCGCTGGCGGATATCAACGGCGCGATCATGATGGGATGCCTGTCCTATCTGGTGATCCTGTCCGGAGGAATCGCCGGAAACGGGCTGAAGGGCGTGGGAAAGACACTGAAGGATTTCTCGCTTCCCATTTCCATGAGCTTCCGACTCTTCGGAGCGCTGCTTTCCGGAGCACTTGTGACGGAGCTGGTTTATTACTATATAACCCTCAGCTTTGCGCTTCCGGTAGTGGTCGGGGTGCTGTTCACCCTGTTGCATGCACTGATCCAGACCTACGTCCTCACCATGCTGACTTCGGTCTTCTACGGAGAGGTGTGCGAGTAGAACAAAGTGATGATCAAAGACAAATTTAATTGATAGATACGGAGGAAGAAAGATGAAACTTCACATTTCCAAGAAATTACCGTTGATCCTGGCAGGCGTGATCCTGGTTCTGCTTCTCACCATCCTGGTTGGAGCAAAAGCCGTACAGGCAAAGGAAAGCAAGGCTTCTGCAGCAAAGAGTTCTGTGGCCGGAAAGGTACTTGCAGATGAACAGTCCACTGAAACGACGGATATAGATGCGGATGACATAGTAGGGGCAGCCGTATTGACTGCAGGTGAAGAGGAAGCCTCAAATACCACCGGTTCCAAGGCCATGGCAGCAGCCATTGCAGTCGGACTTGCGGCAGCGGCAGGTGCCATCGGAATGGGTATCGCCATCGCAAAGTCTGCTGAGGGTATCTCCCGTCAGCCGGAAGCGGAAGGCAGTATCCGTACTACGTTGATGCTTGGTCTGGTCTTCATAGAGACCGCTATCATTTATGCCCTGATCGTAGCGATATTGATTATATTTGTCATGTGATGAGCTTATCGCCCAAGACAACATGAGGGTGTAGCGCGAAGTGCGGGAACCCGAATGTTGGCAGGATCACGGGAGCGAAGCGAAGTGATCCGGTCAGCTCATCAGGACTATACGGCGAAGCACCTTCAACACAGGAGGAGAAAATGAGCGGAATTCCACTTAATATAGACTGGCAGCAGATCCTGCTGCACCTCTTCAATTTTGCGATTCTTTTTGCAGGCCTTTACTTCCTGCTTTATAAGCCTGTAAAGAATTTCATGGCGAAGAGAGAGAAGTATTATAAAGATATGCAGGAGTCGGCGGATCAGATGCTGGCTGAGGCGCAGGAATCCAAGGCGGAGTACGAAACAAAGCTTGCGGAAGCCGATAAGGAGATCGCAGGCAGGAAGAAAGCCGCAGCAGAGGAACTGGAGAAAATGCGCCGCACCCGCGAGAAGGAAGCCGAAGACGAAGCAAAAAAGATCGTTTCCGATGCCAAGGAAGAGGCCCGTGCAATGCGTACCCAGATCGTGGACGGTGCACGGAAGGAGATTACGGAAATGGTAGAGCAGGCAGCGGAGAAGATCCTGCTTTCCGAGGACGTATCCACGACCTACGATGCGTTCCTGGATGCGGCGGAAAGGAGTGTGCCGGATGGAGAATCCTAAAAAAGCACGCCTGTATTCCGGAGAGGCACCCAGTGAAGAGCAGAAGAAGCGCTTTGAGGCATTTCTGGAGAAGAAATACAATTATCCGGTGGAGCTGGAGTGGGTAAAGGATGAAACCCTGAAGTCCGGTTTCCGCCTGCATTTTGAGGGAGAGGTTTATAACTGGACGCCTGAGGGGCGTCTGCAGCAGCTGAAGGATAAGGTCGATGAGATCAATCAGAAGAAGCTGGGCAGGAAGAACCAGACCAAGAACCTGATCTCCCTCATTAAGTCATCTTTGGACAGCTGGACACTGGAGGCGATCCCCGTACAGGAGGGAAGAGTCCGGAGCGTAGGAGACGGCATCGTCATCGCTACGGGGCTGGAATCCGTAGTCTACGGTGAGATCGTACTTTTTGAGACCGGAGTCCGCGGCATGGTACAGGATCTTCGAAAGGGTGAGATCGGTATCGTGCTCTTCGGAGATGACGAGGAGATCACCGAGGGAAGTATCGTTCGCCGGACGAAGAGGACTGCAGGTATTCCCGTCAGCGAGGAATATCTCGGCCGCGTGATAGACGCCCTGGGCAGTCCCATCGACGGTCTGGGAGAGATCCCGGCAGAGGACTATCGGGAGATCGAGAGCCCGGCGCCGAGTATCATCGACCGTCAGCCTGTGTGTGATCCCATGAATACGGGGCTGCTGTCCATTGATTCCATGTTCCCCATCGGTCGCGGACAGCGTGAGTTGATCATCGGAGACCGCCAGACAGGGAAGACCTCCATCGCACTGGATACGATCCTGAATCAGAAGGGGAACGGAGTTGTTTGTATCTATGTTGCCATCGGACAGAAGGCCAGCTCCGTGGCACATTTGGTAAACAATCTGAAGAAACATGAGGCAATGGAGTATACCGTCGTTGTTTCCGCAACGGCCAGTGATCCTGCGCCTCTGCAGTATATCGCCCCCTATGCGGGAACCGCACTGGGCGAGTATTTCATGCAGAACGGAAAGGATGTTCTGATCGTCTATGACGATCTGTCGAAGCATGCCATTGCATATCGTGCACTGTCGCTGCTGCTGGACCGTTCTCCCGGGCGTGAGGCATATCCGGGAGATGTATTCTATCTCCATTCCAGACTGCTGGAGCGTTCCGCACACCTGTCCGCAAGACGGGGCGGAGGTTCCATGACCGCTCTCCCCATCGTGGAGACCCAGGCGGGAGATGTGTCGGCATACATTCCGACGAACATTATCTCCATTACGGACGGACAGATCTTCCTGGAGAGCAATCTCTTCTTCGCAGGGCAGCGCCCCGCCGTAAATGTAGGTCTTTCCGTTTCCCGAGTGGGCGGTGCGGCTCAGAAGAAGGCCATGAAGAAGGCAGCGGGCGGTATCCGTCTGGATCTGGCGCAGTACCGCGAGATGGAGGTCTTTACCCAGTTCTCCAGTGACCTGGATGAGACCACGAAACGACAGTTACAATATGGGCAGGGCCTGATGCGGCTTCTTCGGCAACCACAGGGCGCACCCTTTAAGATGTATGAGCAGGTGATCATCCTGGTGGCTGCAACGGCCCATACCATGGAACAGATCCCGGTGGATGAACTGCTCACCTACCGCACACGGCTGCTGGAGTATTTCCGGACGGAAGAAGCCGCGTTGTGTGAGGAGATCGAGTCCTCCGGCGTGCTGTCGGATGACGCAAAGGAAGAGATCATAAATGTGGCCAGGACCTTTGCGGAGGGATATGTATCCCCCTAAAGGCACAGGGCATTTTACACACCTGACGAAAGCGGGAAGTCTGTAACGATCCCGCGTCAGCACGGGAAAGACAGGAAGCATGGCGAATACGAAGGAGATCAAAAATCGAATCGAGAGCGTCCGTAATACGCAGAAGATCACGAACGCCATGTATCTGATCGCTTCCACGAAGCTTACGAAGGCGCGGTCGGAGCTGGAAAAGACACTGCCGTATTTCCGGCTGCAGGAGTCGGAAATGAAACGAATCTTCCAGAGGCGGGATGATGTGAACAGCCACTATTTCTATCCGGAAACCGGACGGAAGCCGACAGAGACCTATGTCTACCTGGTGATCACGGCGGATAAGGGTCTGGCAGGGGCGTACAACCACAACGTTCTGAAGCAGGCGGAGGAGGAGATCCGAAGGCATAAGAACATGCTGCTCTACGTGGTGGGGGAGTATGGCCGGCAGTACTTTATGAGACGCAGGATCCCCATTGAGAGGTCTTTCCTGTATACGGCGCAGAATCCCACCTTCCGGCGGGCGAGGGAGATCAGTAACGTACTGCTGGATCTGTATAATACGGGAAAATGTGACGAGATCCGTATCATTTACAGTCAGATGGAGAGAGCCGGCCTGGCTCTTGTGAAAAAGGTGCAGCTGCTTCCCTTCGAGCGTGGGAAGTTCGGAAAGTATGAGGAAAAGTCCGGAGAGATCCGGAAGGAATATGAGTTCGTCCCGAACGTTACGGCAGCGCTGGAGAATATCGTCCCCAGTTATATTGCCGGATTCATTTACGGTGCACTGGTGGAGAGCTTTTGCAGTGAACAGAGTGCCCGGATGAATGCCATGAAATCTGCAAACGATAATGCGGAGGATCTGCTGGGAACGCTGTCCGTGGAATATAACCGTGTACGGCAGGCGGCCATCACACAGGAGATCACGGAGGTTGCGGGCGGAGCGAAGGCCCAAAGGAAGAAACGGGAGAAGCAAAGGCGTGAGGAGTAGAGTATGAAAAAGGGTAAGATCGTTCAGGTCTCAGGACCGGTGGTGGACTGTGCCTTCCCGGAAGGACAGCTGCCGCGTCTTCGGGAGGCGCTGACGGTAAAGGTAGGCGGAAATACCAGATATATGGAGGTGGCACAGCTGCTGGGCGGAAATGAAGTACGTTGCATCATCCTGTCCCAGAGCGAAGGCCTGGCGCGGGATATGGAGGTCATTGCCCTGGGTACGGGAATCTCCGTTCCCGTAGGGGAAACCACCATCGGGCGCATGTTCAACGTATTGGGCCAGCCCATCGACGGCGGAAAACCCATCCCGAAGAAGATCGAACGCTGGCCCATTCACCGAAAGGCACCGGCCTTTGATGAACAGAGACCGTCGGTGGAGATCCTGGAGACAGGAATCAAGGTCATCGATCTGCTGGAGCCCTATGCCAAGGGCGGAAAGATCGGACTCTTCGGTGGTGCGGGTGTCGGTAAGACCGTGCTGATCCAGGAGCTGATCCACAACGTAGCCATGGAGCATGGCGGGTATTCCATTTTCACCGGCGTCGGAGAGAGAAGCCGTGAAGGAAATGACCTATGGAATGAAATGAAGGAGAGCGGAACCATCGATAAGACAGCCATGGTCTTCGGGCAGATGAATGAATCTCCCGGTGTCCGTATGCGTGTGGCGCTGACGGGACTTACGATGGCGGAATATTTCCGGGATATGGAGAACCGGGATGTGCTGCTCTTTATCGACAATATCTTCCGTTTTGTACAGGCGGGTTCGGAGGTTTCCACCCTGCTGGGACGTATGCCCTCGGCGGTTGGATATCAGCCTACGCTGGCAAATGAGATGGGAGATCTGCAGGAGCGGATCACTTCTACCGGCAGCGGATCGGTCACTTCCGTGCAGGCAGTCTATGTGCCGGCGGATGACCTGACAGACCCGGCACCGGCTACTACATTTTCCCATCTGGATGCAACTACGGTCCTTAGCCGAAAGATCGCCGAGCAGGGTATCTATCCTGCCGTTGATCCCCTGGATTCCACCTCCCGTATCCTTGAAGCGGACGTGGTGGGCGAGGAGCATTACCGCGTGGCCCGGACGGTGCAGGAATATTTACAGAAATACAATGAATTGCAGGATATCATCGCGATCCTGGGTATGGACGAGCTGTCGGACCGGGATAAGAAGGTCGTAAACAGGGCGAGGAAGATCATCCGTTTCCTGTCCCAGCCCATGTTTGTGGCAGAGAAATTCACCGGAAATCCGGGTGTCTTCGTACCTCTGCATGAGACCATCCGAGGATTCTCGGAGCTTCTGGCAGGAACCTATGATGACCTTCCGGAGGCGGCATTCTTTAATGTGGGAACCATACAGGATGCGGTGAAGAAGGCGGAAACGCTGTAGTCCGGAGACCGGCTTTTGAGAGGGCCAAGATATGAACAGCTTTAAGACGAGAATCTATGAGGCGGACAGTCCCTTCTTCGAGGGAGAACTGGAGTCGCTGATCATACCTACCTCTGACGGGGAGTATGGCATTCAGGCCAGGCATCGGAATCTGGTCATTGCCATCGTGCCCGGTATCATCCGTTACCGAATTGCGGGAGAGAAGGAATTCCGCCTGGCTTCCGTGTCCGAAGGCATGATCCGTATCGAGGATGGCGATGTGCTGGTGCTTGTGAATACGGCAGAGCGTCCGGAGGAGATCGACGCGGAGCGTGCACGGGCCCGTGCAGAGGAAGCAAAGGAGATCATGCTGCAGAAGAGGAGCCTTCAGGAGTATTACCAGGCGGAGGCAACTCTTCGGCGTGCCATGGTCCGCCTGAAGGCGTCGAAGGATTCGTCCATCAATTAACGATCCATTTCATGGAGACAGGAGATTCATTTCTATGATCACGTGTCAGAATGTAAGTAAAATGTATAGCGGAAAGTATGCCCTGGAGAATTTCAGCTTCAGCTTTGCTCCGGGGCATATCTATGCCATCCTGGGACCCAACGGCAGCGGAAAGTCAACGCTTATGAAATGTCTGGCGGGGCTGGTGAAGCCGTCCTCGGGAACCGTCTTTGTGGATGATCACGAGCTTTCCTTTGAAGATAAACGGACCATCGCCTACATGCCGACAGAGCCGTATTTTTATACCTATATGTCCGCCATGCAGGCGGCGAAGTATTATCAGGATTTCTTTGAAGACTTCAACATGGACAAGTTTCATTGGACCATGAAGGCCATGGGACTTGATGAAAATCAGAAGATAAGGACCTTCTCCACCGGTATGATGGCGAAGTTCAAGGTTGCGCTGAACGTATCCAGAAATCCGCATATGCTGATGCTGGATGAGCCTCTGAACGGAATCGATATGCTGGCCCGTGAGGAGGTGACCGCAAGTATCCTGCAGGGAATCGACCGAAGTGCGGCCGTCATGATCTCCAGCCATTTGATCGAGGATCTGGAACGGATCGCGGATTACGTGCTCTTCATCAAGGACGGACGTCTGGTGGTTCACGGCTATACCGCAAATTTCCGGGAGCAGTACGGAAAGTCCATGACGGATATGTACCGCGAGATCTACGGTGCGGCGATCCTCTTCGGAGCTCCGGGAATGCAGGGCTATGGAATGCCCCAGGGCTACGGAGCGCCGCAGGGTTATGGAATGCCCCAGGGCGGTGGTATGCCGCAGGGCTACGGAGCACCTCAAGGCTATGGAATGCCGCAGGGCGGTGGTATGCCCCAGGGCTACGGAATGCCGCAAGGCTACGGAGTACCGCAGGGCATGCAGCAGAATCCGTATGCAGTGCCACAGCAAAATCCGTATGCAGCACCTCAGCAGAACCCGCATGCAGCGCCTCAGGATGCCCCGAAACCGGATGAATCCGATAACCCGCTGGCGTAGATGCTCTGCAGAATGCTTTCCTTCCGGAGGAGTTAAGATATGTTAAAGACAATGAAATATGAATTCATTCGAAATAAAACGACGCTGATCGTCCTTGCAGCGGTTATGGGCGGAGCAGAGGCCATTTTCCTGTTCGGGATCGCAACCCAAAGGTACAAGAGTGTGGCAACGGGCATTACTCTTCTGGTGATAGGCGCCTCCACGGTATATTTTACCATTTGGCTTTTGGGACTGATCAGTTTCGGTAAGGATCTCCGTGATAAATGTGGGTATATGGTATTTCTGACTCCGGTCTCACCCTATAAGATCGTTTTCGCAAAGCTTCTTGTAGGTCTTCTGGAGCTGTTTGCCACCGCAATTCTGCTGATCCTGCTGGCTTCATTGGATCTGAGCATTCTGTCTTCAAAATATCACAACCAGATCAGCATCCTGAATACCTTTTCACGCGCGTTCGGTACTACGACGGACCATATCTGGGGCGTGTTTGTCGTGGTGGTGGTCAGTACCATGGTCAGTGTTCTGACCCTGTATTCCATCGCCTACCTGGGTGCGTCCCTTGCAACCATGATGAGCAGATCCAAGGGCGGACAGAAATGGATCAGTATCGGTCTTGTGATCTCGATCCTGATCGTTTATACGGTGGTTTCCAGGTCTCTGCCTTCGATTGACAGTCATGCACATGCCATTGTGGTGAGAGAGTTTATCTCGCGGATCCCCAGCCTGATCTTCTCCGTCATTGTGATCATCGGGTGTGCCTATGGGACAGGCTACCTTGTGGACAAAAAGATCAGCCTGTAGAAAATGTGGAAGGGGCAGAGACCCCTTCCATATTTATACTTTACAAAATCGAACACATGTTCTATAATGGATTCAGGAGATGAACCGTTATGGAAGATGATAGATTAAGCGAGAATCGGGTAGATGTGATCTGTCAGCACAGCCGGGACGGAGAGGTGATACCGCTCCGTCTCAGGCTCTGTGATGAAGAAGGGGAGCTGCATGCGTATACGATCAAGGGGTACAGGGATCTGTCCGGACGTGGTGCTTACACCACGCAGGACGGAGTCTATGTGACAGACCGCATGCAGGTCTTTGAGTGCCATATCCAGGTCCTCGGACGCATCCGTACGGTGCGTCTCTACTATGACCACGTAAGGAATCTGTGGGCCATGCACTGTTAGGCTGTCATAGATCGATCACCCGTGATGCCAGTTTCTCCGTGAACCGTACGTCATGCTCCACCATCAGCATGGTGGGGCGGAAGGTCTCGATCAGCCGCTCGATCTGCATGCGGGAGAAGACATCGATGTAGTTCAGGGGTTCATCCCAGATGTACAAATGTGCCGGTGTGATGAGACTGGATGCGATCAGGACCTTCTTCTTCTGGCCTTCGGAATACTCCGACAGGTCTTTATCAAACTGCAGCCGTTCCAGATCAAGCTTGCGAAGCAGGGTCAGGAGCAGGCTGTAATTTAACCGGTTTCGTTCCGCATGCTCCTTCAGGCTTCCGGACAGATGGGATGCATCCTGGTTTACATAAGAT
>CADBRW010000085.1 GCA_902797155.1 uncultured Lachnospiraceae bacterium | reverse complement strand
CAGGCGAGATCAAGCGGATCTGGGACCTGATGAATACGTCCTATGATAAATTCATCCGTACCACGGATGCGGATCATGAAGCACAGGTACAGAAGATCTTTAAGAAGCTGTACGATCAGGGCGATATCTACAAGGGTGAGTATGAAGGCATGTACTGTACGCCCTGTGAGTCTTTCTGGACTCCCGGCCAGCTGAAGGATGGAAAATGTCCGGACTGCGGACGTGACGTACACCCTGCCAAGGAAGAGGCATATTTCTTCAAGATGAGCAAGTATGCTCCGCGCCTTATCGAATACATCGAGAAGCATCCGGAGTTCATCCAGCCGGAGTCCCGCAAGAACGAGATGGTGAATACCTTCCTGAAGCCGGGTCTCCAGGATCTCTGCGTTTCCCGTACCTCCTTCAAGTGGGGTATTCCCGTTGACTTTGATCCCAAGCACGTGGTATACGTGTGGATCGATGCTCTGTCCAACTACATCACCGGCCTCGGCTATGATGTGGACGGCAACAGCAGCGAGCTTTACAAGAAATACTGGCCGGCGGATCTGCACCTGATCGGTAAGGACATCCTCCGGTTCCATACCATTTACTGGCCCATCATGCTGATGGCACTGGATCTTCCGCTTCCGAAGCAGGTATTCGGTCATCCCTGGCTGATCCAGAGTGACGGCAAGATGAGCAAGTCCCGCGGAAATGTGCTTTATGCCGATGACATGGTAGACCTCTTCGGCGTGGATGCGGTTCGTTACTTCGTATTGCATGAGATGCCCTTTGAGAATGATGGTGTGGTTTCCTGGGAGCTGCTGATCGAGCGGATCAACTCGGATCTTGCAAATACACTGGGTAACCTGGTGAACCGTACTATCTCCATGATCAATAAGTACTCCGGCGGCGTGGTGAATAATGCCGGCGTCACTGAGGATGTGGATGCGGATCTGAAGGATTCCGTACGGGCATACCGGATCCATGTAAACGAGTGCATGGAGAAGCTAAAATGTGCGGATGCGCTGACGGAGATCTTCAACATTTTCCGTCGTCTGAACAAATATATCGATGAGACCATGCCCTGGGTTCTGGGCAAGGACGAAAGCAAGAAGGGCCGTCTGGACACAGTGCTTTACAACCTGGTTGAGGGCATCACCATCGGCGCCAGCCTGCTGGCATCCTTCCTGCCTCAGACGGCAGATAAGATCGTGGCACAGCTCTGCACCGAGAAGCGTAAGGTTACCGAGCTTGGTACCTTCGGACTGTATCCTTCCGGAAACCGCGTAACGGATACACCGGAGATCCTCTTCGCCCGGATCGATACCGAGAAGATGCTGGAGGAGATCGCTGTTCGTTTCCCGTCCAAGGAGCCTGAGGTTCCGAAGTCCGAGAAGCCGGTGGTTCCCGAAAAGGTGGAGCCGGACCGCGTTGAGGCAGTGGTCAAGGAAGAAATTACCATCGAAGAATTCGAGAAGATGCAGCTGCAGGTAGGCCAGGTCCTTTCCTGTGAGGAGGTTCCGAAGTCCAAGAAGCTTCTGTGCTCACAGGTACAGATCGAGGGACGTGTCCTTCAGATCGTATCCGGGATCAAGAGCTATTACAGCCCGGAGGATATGGTGGGCAAGAAGGTCGTGGTCATCACGAACCTGAAGCCTGCGAAGCTGGCCGGCATCGAGTCACAGGGCATGCTGCTCTGTGCGGAGGATGCGGAAGGCAAGCTGTCACTGCTTACGACAGACCGTGCCGACATACCGGCCGGATCGATGATCAGCTGATAAAAATGGGGACGGTTCTGTAAAAATCGGGGACGGTTCTGGACTGTCCAGAACCGTCCCCGATTTTGCGGGGGAGTAGCGTATGACGAAGAAAGAACAGATACAGAGCAGAAGACAGGAGATCCTTACACTGCTTCGGGCATCGGACCGGGAGCATCCGGTTCCGCTGGCCGACCTGATGGAGCGTTTTGATGCCAGCCGCAGGACCATCTACGATGACATCAAGGCACTGCAGGAAAGCGGCTACGGAGTGGAAACCGTTCAGAAGAAGGGGTTCTTCCTGACCCGGGAGGCTGCAAAGCAGGAAGCTGGACTGTACCGCAAATCCAGGGTGGAATCCATTCAGGATGTGATGCTGATGATCACGATCCAGCTGGCGAACCGGCCCCTCACACCGGAGGAGATTCTCCCTCTCTATGAGCGGACCTGCTCCTATGATTCCGAGGATCCGGGGAGCTTCCGCGTGGCACTTGCCAGAAAGCTGAAGCTGCTTTCCGAGCAGGGGTATCTGGTGGAGGAAGCAGGGAGATACACCATCAGCCTGACTGCACCGGTCTACCTTCCGCTTACCGAGCGTCAGATCGAAGAACTGAATGATCTGATCCTGTTCTACGGGCAGGATGTGTCTCATGCCAAAACCCTGGCAGGTATTGCAAACCAGCTTCGGGCGGTCTATGAGGGCGGCATGCTGGAAGAGGAACGGAAATACTCCGGCATCGGTCTTCACAGGATCCGCAGTGATGAGGTTCAGAAGGCGGTTGAGCGGATCAACCGTTTCCCCTATGACAGGAAAAAGCTGGCTCTCAGCTACGAGGGCAGACGGGGAGACAGCATGGAGCTTACGGCGTTCTCTACTGGCCTTCTGGTCTATACGGCGGACAAGGACCGTTTGTATCTCATCGGCGAGGAGCAGGGACAGAACGGCAGGATCTTCATTCTGGATGTGTCCAAGATCAAAGACCTGAAGGAGACGGACCGGGAAAACGAAGTATTCCAGTCAGAGGATTATATGAAAATGTTCCGCGAAATGCTGGTGGTGGATACGGATCCGCCGGAGCAGGTCCGTGTGGCTATCAGCGGAGGCAATCCGAACCTGATCCGGAAATTCGAGCGTCATGTCCGGGTACGTAACGAGGGCCTGGAGGAAGGACGGGAGCAGGCACATTTGACAAAGGAAAATGAGGATTATATCTATTCGGATACGGTACGCGGTACGGCGGAGCTGGCGAGGTTCCTCCGGCAGTACGGAAGGAGCGTCACGGT
>CADBRW010000084.1 GCA_902797155.1 uncultured Lachnospiraceae bacterium | reverse complement strand
CGTGTCAAGGGGAAAAGTACTATGAAAAATATGCTCAATTTCAAAAACTTCACAGCCGATGAGCTGCAGGCGATCCTGGACCTTGCAATGGACATGAAGAAGGATCCTGCCAAGTACGCACACGCGCTGGAAGGAAAGAAGCTTTATACACTGTTTGAGAAGACCTCCACCCGGACCTTCCTGTCCTTCACGACAGGCATCACCGAGATGGGCGGTTCCTATTTCAATCAGCTCTGGCGTGATTCCAATTTCGTTTTAGGCGAGCCC
Source organism: uncultured Lachnospiraceae bacterium (assembly GCA_902797155.1). GTDB lineage: Bacteria > Bacillota > Clostridia > Lachnospirales > Lachnospiraceae > Eubacterium_Q. Next base: position 7,546 of record CADBRW010000084.1, on the reverse strand, counting down.
GTTTCCGAGATCAAATACGTATGCCGGAACGTGGACATCATTATGGCCCGTCTGGTTAAGAATGAAACGGTTGAGCTTTTCGGTGAGAACGTGACGGTTCCTTTCATCAACGGGTGCGATAATTCCTATCATCCCTGTCAGGTGCTGGCAGACATGCTGACCGTGATCGAGAAATTTGGTTCCCTGGACATCCGCCTGATGTATATCGGCGCAAAGAACAATGTCTTCAATTCTTTGGTGGAATTCTTTGCAAAGATGGGACAGGGCACCCTGTTCGGTCTTACACCTCTTGTAAATGATACGGCATGCGGCCCTGACTTCTACGCTGAGGCAGCGGCTACCGGTCATTACGTTGAGCTGGATCCCACACTTCCCATCGAAGAGATCAAGCGCTATGTGGAGGATATGGATGTCCTTTATACCGACACATGGCTGGATATGGAATTCTTTAACGATCCTGCTTATCAGGAGCGCAAGGCAGAACTGATGAAGAAAATGATGCCGTATCAGCTGAATGCTGATTTTATCGGCGAAAGCAAAGCTATCGTTCTTCATGACATGCCGATGCATGTCGGTTTTGAGATTTCCGAAGAGATCGAGAAGAAGCACATGGAGCACATTCTGGATCAGGCTGAGAACCGCCGTCATGCTGAGAAGGCGGTTATGTACACGTTATTAAAATCGTAATTTATTGCAGGTTCGTTGGCATTTGTCGATGAACCTGTTTCCATGTCCCACAGCCTTCCCCTTGAGGGGGATGTCCCCGGAGGTTCGGGGTAGCGAGTCGGCATGATTATTTGTCACGACACAGCCTTCCCCTTGAGGGGAAGGTGGCCCCGAAGGGGCCGGATGAGGTGTCATATGTGACATACATTTCACAGGAGGAAACGAACATGAAACATTTGATCGATCCCATGGATTTATCGGAACAGGAGCTGGATGATATCCTTCATCGTGCAGAGGACATCATGGCTCACCCGGAGAAATACAGCGAGGTCTGCAAGGGCAAGAAGATCGCGACCCTTTTCTATGAACCCAGTACCCGTACCCGTCTTTCCTTTGAGGCGGCAATGATCGAGCTGGGCGGACAGGTGCTTGGCTTCTCTGAAGCGTCCTCTTCCTCGGTATCCAAGGGTGAGAGCGTGGAGGATACGGTCCGCGTGGTGGGTTGCTTCGCAGATGTCATCGCCATGCGGCATATGAACGAAGGTGCTCCCATGCTGGCGTCCATGTATTCACCGGTGCCCATTATAAATGCGGGAGACGGCGGTCATAACCACCCGACCCAGACCCTGACGGACCTGCTTACCATTTTCTGCGAGAAGGGGCGTCTGGACAACTTCACCATCGGCCTTTGCGGAGACTTGAAGTTCGGCCGGACGGTACATTCTCTGATCAAGGCTCTGTCACGTTATAAGGGGATCAAATTCGTGCTGATCTCTCCGGAAGAGCTGAAGGTTCCGGACTATATCATTTCCGAGGTGTTGGAGCCCGCAGGGCTGGAGTATAAGGAGGTTACCTCTCTGGAGGAATCCATGCCCGAGCTGGATATCCTGTACATGACCCGCGTGCAGCGTGAGCGCTTCTTCAACGAGGCAGACTACGTTCGCTTGAAGGATACCTACATCCTGGATACCCAGAAGATGGAGCTGGCGAAGAAGGATATGATCATCCTGCATCCGCTTCCGCGTGTAAATGAGATCGCCACCTCGGTGGATAAGGATCCCCGGGCGCTGTATTTTAAGCAGGTACTCTACGGAAAATATGTCCGCGAGGCACTGATCCTGCATTTGCTGGGACTGTAGCAAACTTGTTACTTTATGATGAACGGAAAGTATATAGAAGGATTGGAGGAGATCCACTATGAAGATAGACAGCATACAGAACGGAATCGTACTTGATCACATTTCCGAGGGCAAGGGCATGCAGATCTACTATGACCTGGGCCTTAACAAGCTGGACTGCAGTGTGGCCATCATTCAGCGCGTGAAGAGCGAGAAGATGGGGAAGAAGGACATCATCAAGGTCGACAAGGAGGGTTATGATATCGACCTGGATGTGATCGGATATATCGACCCCAATATCACCGTCAGCATCATCAAGGACGGAGAGACCGTGGAGAAGAAGAAGGTAGACCTGCCGAAGAAGCTGATCAATATCAAGAAGTGCAAGAATCCCCGGTGCATCACCGTAGTAGAGCCGGGCATCGACCACATCTTCCGCCTGGCAGATCCCACGAAGAGGATATATAGGTGCGTATACTGTGACGAAGCTTGACACTATTCACAGTGCAGCGAAGCTGCGACAGACGCGCAACGCGCGGCTGGGCGGATATCGCGACGGGCAGAGCTGTGAATAGATATTATTAGCTTACATTTGAAGGGGGTTCATTATGGGGAAAGAATCATTCCTGAACAGAGGAAGGCTGTTGGCGTGTCTGACCGCTTTCCTTTTTGTGTGCTTTTTTGTACTTCTCCTTCCTTTTTCCGCTGAGGCAAAGGAAAAGGAGACGGGCTGGAAGCAGGATGGGAAGAAATGGTATTACTATGAGGATACATACAAGGTAGCTGTGGGATGGAGACAGATCGGGAAGAAGTGGTACTATTTCAATAAAAAAGGTGAAATGTACACGGGCTGGCTGAAGTATGAAAAGGTCTGGTTCTATCTGAAGTCCGACGGCTCCATGGCCAAGGGCTGGCTGAAGATCAAGAATAAGTATTATTTCTTTGACCAGGATGGCGTTATGGCGGAAAGAGAGTACCGTCAGGGATACTGGCTCACGAAATCCGGTGCATGGGATAACGGGAAGAAGAAGGCCGGCTGGAAGAAGGACGGAAAGGGCTGGTGGTATCAGGACCGCGGATGGTACCCCAAAAACCGCTGGCTCTGGGTTGATGGAAAATGCTATTATTTCTACTCCAACGGATATCTTGCCACCGCTACGACGATCAAGGAATCCAAGGTAAATGCATCCGGCGCGTGGGTGAGTGAATGGGGAGACTATGTCCTTTCAAAGCACTCTGTAGGTAAAAGCTCTGAGGGGACCACTACCCATGTCATCGCAAAGGATGTGACTCCATACAGCTATGAGGTGATCCCTCTTCTGGAGCCCTTCAATGAATGGTATTACATCATGACGGATAATCCGGATCCTTCCACATTTGCATTTAAGGATGCAAATACAAAATATGTGGATGAGGAATCCACTTACGGGACCATCAGTCCGACGACTACGATCTATGCGGATGTTGTGTATGAAAATACCGCAACGGGCAGAGTGGCCGGCGGTTATATCGCCTACGGGAGCGGTGTTGACGGAGGGGAACTGACGCTCTGTTCGAGAGTTTTTGACCCGGATGATGAAGAGGCGGCTATCTGGGGCGGCGCTTATAAGATGGTGGATACCAAGGTGAAGGTGACGGTTCCGACCCTTGTGGACAGCACGGATTATATGCTGCAGACCTATACGAAGAAGGGTGCGGATTTCTTTGACAATATGGATGCTCTTCAGAACGGCCTGAATAGTATCTGCCTTTATTCCGGTGCATGGGTGCTGGGTGATCTGGGTAAGGATACGGAATATCCATACTATGGTATCACAGCGTCCCCGCACGTGGATCAGAATTTCTACATCCAGGATCCGTATTACCGTACGAACAGCAAGAGCATGTTTGTTTCAGAGCTCTATCCCTACCGCCTGGATTCTCTGGGATTCCCGGGCTTCATGGGAAGTCTGGCACTGGAGATGGATCCGAATGCCAAGGTGGAGTGGTCGCAGGATGCACATTATATCATCCATGTGACAAGGAACGGAGTGACCAAATCCTACGGCGGAGCCGGATGGGGCGGAGGAAAGGGAATCAATAAGAATCAGATCAAATACTGGTATCGTTTTGACGGGTCCAAGAAGGATTCCTGCCAGAATATCACCATGAAGAATCTGAGAACCATGTTGAACGATTACGGAAGCATGGAGGTTCCGGATGATCCGGGGATGGATATTCCGGAGCTGACGTGGAAAGATGTAAAGAAGACCGTGGGTGACGGAGCTTACGTTAAGATCCACACCCTTGGATTCCTGGGACTGGGATCAGAGGTCTATACCTATCTTTATGACGACGGAAGTGAGTACGAGGGTTCGAATGGCTTTGTATCCATCGGCCATTTCTCCAATGCCTGGTTTGAGGGCCGGTATTTCAACAAGTATGAATATATCTACCCCGGTGCGGAGTTTATGGATACGGTGGAGAATGTTCAGCCGTCTCTGGTGTTCAGGAACTTTGAGATGAAGCTTCCGGATGACGGAAGAACGTATTACTGGGATTGGGAACCGGTATCCGAAAGTGAATATGATTCGAGTACAGGTACTTGGAAGGGTTATACTACATTTGACTACGATGCGGAAACCAAGACCTGGGTTGCCAACGATTTCAAGGGCCGCATTTATTATCTGGATGATGATGGAAATGAGGTTTATCTGAACTCAGCGGAGTTCCTGGATAAGATCACGATCACCATGGATGAAGCAAAGGCAATGAAGCTTGACAGTAATACAAATGTGGATCCGAAGGAATTCTATCGCTACACACAGGATGTAGTGCCTGGTACCAAGGGATCCAACTGACAGCGGAGGAGAAGGAGATATGATGAAAGATCGATGTGGCAAATATAAGGCGATTAGCCGGATCGCCGTATGGATGCTCCTTTTCTGTGCGGTGTTCGCCTTTCGGACAGAAGCTTTCGCAAAGGGAACAGAGTCAGAGCCTGAAGTGAATATGGAGATCGAGGGGAAGAAGACCTCCTATCTTACGGTGACAGGCTCCGGTTATATGCGGGTGTATGTAAAGGACAAGCAGTTGAAGATAGAGTATCTGGATACGGCATTTCAGGTAACGAGTCGGAAGAGTATCGACCTGGAGCTGCCGGAATGGGGTGGCTTCTATGCGGGCAGAGATGCTTATTATGTAGTGCTGGGAGTGCCTTATTCCAATGAGGATACTTATGAAGAGGCGATTCGGGTCATCAAGTATGATAAGAGCTGGAACCGGATCGGTGCGGCATCGCTGGACGTAGACCAGACGAATTACAATGATCCGATTCAGAATGCTGACGTGGCAATGGAGGAGAAGGACGGATATCTCTATCTGACTCTTGCACCCCTTTACTATGGTGCAGGACGTATGTATATCAGGGTGGATGAAGAGCTCCTTTCGGCTGAAATGCTCTGTCGGGATTATGAGGACTGTTATACGCCTTATATGGCTCTGGCCGGGGATGATATATATCTGGTCGGACGCAATAATGAGGCGCGATGTACGCGGATCACAAGGCTGAATCCTGAGGATCCGGAGAATCCGGAGGATGCGGACATTCTTTCCTATGGAGGACAGAGCGGAAAGCGTTGCTTCGCAAGTGTGGACGGGCTGGCAGCTTCCGATACGCATCTTCTGTCAGTAGGAACCTCCATCGACCAGTCGCTGTACGATTCAGTGTCGGAAACCACTTCGCACAATGTATATCTTAGCGTTACTCCCATTGACGGTTTTTCAACAGACAGCACAGCTGTAAAATGGCTGACCGACTTTGCGGATGAGAGGATCAGCTTTAACTGTGTGAAGATCACAAAGGTTTCCAAGAACCGTTTCCTTATCATGTGGCAGGAGCATGTGGACGATGGTGATGACCGGGAAACCAGAGAGAACACCCTTCATTATCTGGTCGTGGACGGAGAGGGGAATACCATTGGCGGTGAGTATACTGCAACGGCACTTCTTTCGGACTGTGTTCCCTGTGTGCAGGATTCAAAGGTATTCTACTATGCGTCGATTCCGAACAGGGTGATCTACTACACCATTGACACAAAGACCGGAAAGCTTACCGCAGTGGAGCATCGCAGCCTGGGTGGAAATATCATCTGGGATCTGAAGGACGGAGTCCTTACCATCTCAGGGACGGGTGCACTGGACTTTCAGGACAGCTATTCAAGATATGCCCGTTCCTATACCGGTTACTGGTCAGTTGACGGTCATGATATCTGGGAGGGAATCAGGGATCAGGTTACAAAGATCGTTATTTCCGACGGTATTACTTGCGTCCAGAACAGTGCATTCTACGATTTCGACAAGCTGCAGGAGGTGGTGCTGGGTAATTCCATAAGCTCGGTTGGAGACAGAGCATTTGCCTATAACTATGATCTGAGCAGGGTCTATTTCAGGTCCAAGAATGTTGATATCGGAGAGGATGCCTTCTTCTCAGGTTATTATTCATACACCGACCAGAAGCTCTACTTTGTCACGCTTCTTTGTCCGGAGGGCAGTAATGTGAAGGCCTATGCGGATCAGAACGGGATACGCAGTGTGTATTACCATACGGATGCCAACGGGAATCTGATCACAGGAGTGGTAAAGCAGAACGGGGAATGGTGCTATCTTAATGAGTACGGCATCCCTGAGGAGGTCTGGGGCTGGATCGATTCGAACGGAAAGAAATATTATTTTGACGATGGAAAGCCGTACCTGGGATGGCACAGCATAGACGGCTGTGACTACTATTTCGGAGATGATGCAGCGGTAAAATACGGCTGGCTGACACTGGATGGGAAGAGATACTATTTGGATGACAAGGGAAAGAAGACCGGCTGGGAACTGATCAACGGGAAGTATTATTATTTCTCTGAACAGGGTGTGATGCAGACCGGATGGATCCGGATCGTCGGACGCTATTTCTTCCTGGATTCTCAGGGAGTCATGCAGACAGGCTGGCTGAATCGCAACGGAAAGTATTACTACTTAAATGCGGACGGAGTGATGCAGACCGGAAGGGTAAAGATTGACGGTGCCTGGTACACCTTTGCAAGGACCGGTGAGCTGACCGAGGGAACCGCTCCGGTGACTCCGTCCGGTTCGGACACTTCGGCGAAGAAGTCCGGGTGGAAGAAGGAAAACGGTAAGTGGTATTTATACAAAAACGGAAAGAAGCTGACCGGCTGGCAGAAGAGCGGTAAGAAGTGGTACTTCCTGAATAAGGATGGTTCCATGAAGACCGGGTGGCTGAAGAGTGGTAAGAAGTGGTACTTCCTGAATAAGGATGGCTCTATGCAGACCGGCTGGTTGAAGAGCGGGAAGAAGTGGTACTTCCTGAATAAGGACGGCTCTATGAAGACAGGCTGGCAAAGGAGTTCCGGAAAATGGTACTACCTGGACACGGCAGGCGTGATGGTCACGGGGAAAAGGACCATAAAGGGTGTGACATACATTTTCGATGGGAACGGATGCTGTACCAATCCTTAGGATAAAAGGCTGTATTATGAGCACATGGGGTATGATCAGAACCTGAGGTAAAGAAAATGTTTACAAAGTGGACATAACTTGGTATAATTACTAAGATTATGGGGTACTGTAAACTCAAACCACAGAGGAATTATTGATACCATGGAACAATACGCAATCAGGGGAGGAAGTCCGCTGGAAGGGGAAGTGGTCATTGCAGGAGCCAAGAATGCCGCACTCGGTATCCTGGCCGCAGCGATCATGACAGACGAAGAGTG
>CADBRW010000083.1 GCA_902797155.1 uncultured Lachnospiraceae bacterium | reverse complement strand
TCCCAGGAGGAAAATCACGCCCATGTTCTGGACGTGAATATGGGACTTAACGGCATCGACGAGAAGGAAATGATGCTCCGTACCATAAACGAGGTGACACAGCTGGTATCCCTGCCTCTCTGCATTGATTCCAGCCATGTGGATATCATAGAGGCAGCCCTCCGGATCTATCCCGGGCGCGCCCTTATCAATTCAGTCTCGCTGGAAAGCGCAAAGACCCGCCCGCTCTTTAAGCTGGCAAAGAAATACGGAGCCATGTGCATCCTGCTCCCGGTTTCCGATGACGGTCTCCCCGCAACTGCAGAGGAGCGCCGTGCAAATGTGGCTCAGTTGGTGCAGATTGCCCTTGAGGAAGGGCTTGCTCCGGAGGATCTCTGTGTGGATGCACTGATCTCCACCGTGGGAGCCGATCCCATGGCAGCCAGAAACGCTCTGGATACCATCCGCTATGCCCATGACGAACTTGGACTGCCCACCATTTGCGGTCTTTCCAACATTTCCTTCGGACTGCCGGAGCGTATCAATGTAAATGCGGCATTTCTTACCATGGCCATTTCATCCGGACTGACCATGGCCATCGCCAATCCCGGACAGGAGCAGCTGATGAATGCAGCCTATGCATCCGATCTGCTTCTGGCAAAGGATGGAGCCGATAAGATCTATGTGGAACGGGTACGCCCCATCACGGGATCTGCCCAGCCGGCAGCTGCCCCGGCCGCAGCATCCGCTGCATCCAAGGGACAGGAGGAATCCCGCGGTCCGGTATATGACTGTGTTATAAACGGAAGCAAGGGACGGATCATAGAAGAAGTGAAGAAACAGCTGGACAGCGGGCGTGACGCCAAGGCCATCATCGACGATGACCTGATCCCGGCCATTACCCGTGTGGGAGAGCTCTTTGAAGAGAAACGGTTCTTCCTGCCACAGCTGATCCAGGGAGCAAATGCCATGGATACAGCGATCCAGTACCTGGTACCGTTCCTTCCCTCGTCTGAGAATGTGGAGCCGAAGGGCACGGTGGTCTTTGCCTCCGTGGAAGGAGATGTACACGAGATCGGCAAGAATCTCTGCGTCCTCATGCTGCGAAACTACGGCTACCAGGTCATCGACCTGGGGAAGGATGTCCCGGCGGAGGATATCATCCGGGCCGCAGAAGAGCAGAAGGCTGATATCATCGGCCTTTCCGCACTGATGACCACCACCATGATGAAGATGAAGGAAGTCGTGGAGCTTGGAAAGGCAAGAAAATGCAAGGCGAAGATCATCATCGGCGGTGCCGTGATCTCCCAGAGCTTTGCGGATGAGATCCATGCGGACGGTTATTCCAAGGACGCAAATGAATGTGTGAAGCTGGTGGACCGGCTTGTTGCCTGTGGCCAGGCCTGAAGCATATATTAACATATGGAGGATAAGATAATGGTTAAACGTAAAAGTATCGTGGTAGTGTGCGCTTTGGCATTAGGATTGCTTTCAGGCTGCGGTGACAAGGCTGCTGATAAGACAACCGGAGCTGAAACCGTCCGGACGACTGAAGCGGTTCCGAAAAAAACGGACAGCACAACCGGGACAGAAAGCACCGACGCTTCCGAGAGTACTGAGACGACAGTGGCAACTGAAAATACAACTACCGCAGGCAGCACAGAAACCGCCGGTGATAGTACCGAAGGCCAAATCCCGGCTGATGGTGAACTGACAGACGCAGACCTTGCTGCGGCAGAGCCGATCACTCCGGGAACTGCCTCCAAGGGTACAAATACGGAAATAAATCTTTATAAGGTTAAAACGGCAAAGGAATATATTCCGCTCTTTGCAAAAGGTAATATTTATGGTGCCCAGGCAGGTAACAAAAAACTGTTTGTAGATTCCATGATCAATGTTACCAATATCGGGCAAAAGGAAATCGAGGTCAAAACCATGAGTTCTCTTTTTGTGGCAACAAACGGTTATCGATATGATGGATCAGATCCAGGAGCAGAGGACGAACCCAATTTAAATACCTATGACGCAAAGATTGAGCCTGGTTCTACAACGCTGGTTCATTTCGGTATCGAAATACCGGAGGGTGTTACTGAAGGGAAAGTCTATATCAATATAGACGGAAAACTGTATTGCTATGATTATGACGCAAATAAGGATATTTCGTGTAAGACGGATATCACGTCAGGAACTGAGATCAAGGAAGACGGATTCGGCTCATTTAAACTGACCGAAACGAAGTGGACGACCAAGGTACTTCCTCCGAATAGCGCGGGCTCTCATTCCTATTTTGAAGTAAGTGAATCGAATGACGTGTTCTATGTGGTGTATTGTGATTTTACAAATCTTACAGGTTCGCCCGTTGAATCAGAAGAATTTATACATTTGATTGCAAAATTTGATGGAAAAGAAGAAGCACGTCCCGGTATATATCTGCTCAACAGCGAAATGGACGGATACGATATAGGCGGAGAAATCGGTTCTCAGGAGACGAAGAGCGCTATTTTTCTGGTGGAAATACCAAAAACCTATCAGGATAAGAATGTAGAACTTGAATTCTATTTCAACGGCAATGAATATGATTATAATGAGTAATGAGAATGAGACAGAAGCGTAAAGGAATGATTGACATTACTAAGCACTCTTGTTACAATATTTGTTATGAATTTTGAAAGGTGGGTGATCCTATGAAGACCAAGGTACTATCCCTGCTTGTAGATAATACATCCGGTGTTCTTTCCAGAGTATCCGGAATGTTCAGCCGCAGAGGCTATAACATCGACAGCCTGTCCGTCGGTGTGACCGAGAATCCGAAGTATTCCCGCATGACGGTTGCTGTCAGTGGCGATGACCGGATCCTGAGCCAGATCAAGAACCAGCTGAACAAGCTGGAGGATGTGGTGGAGGTGATCGAGCTGGAGGATGGTGCTTCC
>CADBRW010000082.1 GCA_902797155.1 uncultured Lachnospiraceae bacterium | reverse complement strand
TTCAGGAGATCCGCGCTGAGAGTCAGATAGATTCCGCTCTGCTTCGGGGAATAGAACTGGTGTCCCAGACGTCCCCGCCCGCTGAGCTGGGAATCCGCCACGATCAGCACGGCACCTGTATCGCCTTTGGCAAGCCTTCTCTTCGCTTCATTATTGGTGGAATCCAGACTGTCAAAGACTACAACATCCAATCCGGGATTCTCAGGGAAGAAACGACGGATTCCGGGAACCGACAGAACGTCAGAGGCCTCATCCAGGCGATACCCCTTATTTCCATCAGAAATGATCAGATGCCCGTCCTCCTTCAGCTGGTTCACACATTTCCAGATGGCATTTCTGGACACACCAAACTGATCCGCAAGCATCTGACCCGATACGGCACGGGATCTTTCAGATTCAAGTACTTGTAATACCTTATCCTTTAACATAGGCTAGTATCTCTTCCATTTGGTTTCGGGCGTCAAATCTGCCCAGCTTATACATACGTTTCAGGTTATCCACATTCTTCTCTGTCCGTCCGACCTTCAGATCACGGCTGGGACGGATCACCAGAACCTCTCCTGCTTTTTCGTAAGCAGCGATATGTTCCAGTGTCTCATTATACATGTCCTTACGGTTTGCAGCAGCCTGCAGATACTCCGGATATTTTCTGTACATCCGCTTCATCACGGGCATGGTCCGGTCTTTGCCCTTCTGATACCCTCCCGGACGGGTGAGGATCACGATATTCCGGTCAAAGCCCGCAGACCTCATAAAATCAACGGGGATGCTGTCAGCTGTCCCGCCGTCCAGCAGCTTCATTCCGTCATATTCCACTTCCTTGGAAACCAGTGGCAGAGACGCAGAAGCGCGAACAGCCTCGATCTGAGCCTTCACATCATAGATCCGGATATATTCCGCCTTGCCAGTCTCCAGGTTGGTAGCGCAGGAATACACCTCGACCTTCTCCGCATTCTCTTTGAACTTCTCATAATCAAAGGGATAAAGCTTGTCCGGGATCTCGTGATAACAGAATTCCGTCTCACAGAGATTTCCGGTCTTCACCAGGGACTGCAGGCTCATAAACCGTTTGTCCCCGCGATACTTGATACAGTAACGGACATTTCTTCCGACCTGTTCGGAGATATAGGATATTCCGTGAAGGATGCCTGCTGATACTCCCACCAGACCATCCACTGTGATCCCGTTTTCCAGGAACTCATCCAGAACACCCGCCGTGTAAATGCCCCGCATACCGCCGCCCTCAAGCACAAGTCCCAGGCGGCTCATTTTATTATCTGTCTTCTCATTCATTTTCATCGGTCTCCCGGTTTACTGCCCATCAGGAATAAGTGCAGTCTCTTCCTTAATGGTCCGAAGCACGATATGTGTTTCGGTCTTCTCCACACCCTCATAGCCCTTGATCACCTTATAGACCTGATCCAGGCTGTCAGTGGTATCTGTCACGATCCTTAGCACAAAATCAAACTCACCCGTCTGATAATAGCAGGATGCTATACTGTTGTTCTTCTTGACCAGGGATACAAATCCCTCATAATAATCCGGATGCTTCAGTGACACGTCCATCAGAGCCACCATACTGTTCCCCAGAATCTCCTGGTCGATCTGAATGGTATAGCCCTTGATCAGACCGGAAGACTCCAGCTTGCGGATACGTTCGATCACCGCCGAAACCGACAGACTGATCTCCTCACTGATGGCTGATGCCGGAAGTCTGGCATTCTTGCTGAGACACTGCAATATACGCATATCAATATTGTCCATAATCCGCCTCCCTACATGAAAAGGGGGCAGAAGGATAATCCCTCTGCCTGAGCCCTAAAAAAGAATCTCTTTCCTGCTCTTCAGCAGCTTTCCGCCGGTAACAATATTGAGAACACCGAATGTGATGCCAAATACAATGAGAAGCACACCTATTGCAATATTGGTACCGCCTGCCTTCTTCATCTGCTTATATACGCGTTCCATGTCAATCCTCCTTATGCCTTCACGCCGTACTGCTCATAATACTGATCGATCTTCGCCTTCATGGCATCATCGATGATCACCTGTCCCTTATAGGGCTTATTATACAAATGTTCGATCACATCCGACATCGTCACGATGGATGCTGTCTTCAGGCCGAAGTTCTCTTCAATCTCCTGCAGCGCGGATTTGGTTTCTGTCTGGCCCTGCTCCTGCCGGTCTACGGAAACCACAAGTCCCAGCACCTCTACGGAGCCGATACTCTGAATGATGGGAAGCGTCTCCCGGATCGAGGTCCCTGCCGTGGTCACATCTTCAATGATCACCACCTTGTCCCCCTCATTGATGGGGCCGCCCAAAAGGATACCCGTATCTCCGTGATCCTTGATCTCCTTACGGTTCGAACAGTAACGGATCTCCTTTCCGTATTCTTCGGAAACGGCAATGGATGTGGCTACCGAAAGCGGAATCCCCTTATAGGCCGGTCCGAAGAGAACGTCGAAATCCGTTCCAAAGGCTCCGTTGATCGCCTTTGCATAATACTCTCCCAGCCTCTTCAGCTGACTGCCGCTCCTGTAGTATCCGGTATTCACGAAAAACGGTGTCTTGCGCCCGCTCTTCGTAACGAAATCGCCAAACCGAAGGACCTGGCAATCGATCATAAACTCGATGAATTCCTGCTTGTATGCTTCCATGCTTCCCTCCTCGAAATGACTGCGCAAAAGAAAAATATGCGGTCAAATGGCCTCTTTTCACAAAAAATAAGGCATGAGCCAAAACGCTCACGCCCTATTTTAACATAAACCTTCAATTCTTTCAATCTTTAGGCTTGTTTCTCCTGCAGAAAAAGTATCTTGTCGAAGATCCTGTCCGAAGCCTCCAGCTTGGACATCATGGGAAGCTGTTCCGTGCCGTCCTTCGTGATGAGGGTCAGGATATTGGTATCCACCTGATAGCCCGCCCCTTCCTGTGTAAGGGAATTGGCACAGATCATGTCCGCATTCTTCTTCGCAAGCTTCACCGTGCTGTTCTCCAGAAGATTCTCCGTCTCCATGGAGAAGCCGCAGATAAACTGACCGGGCCGCTTGTTCTCGCCGAGACTGAGGAGGATATCCTTCGTCCGCTTCAGCGGAATGGAGAGATCCCCTTCCTTCTTCTTGATCTTCTGATCTGCCACGGTGGCAGGCGTATAATCAGCCACTGCCGCAGCCATGACCACGATGTCTGCGGTCTTTGCGGCATCCGTTACCTGCTGATACATTTCCTCAGCTGTATGGATCCCGCGAAGCTCCACGCCAAGGGGCGGTTCCAGAGCCGTGGGGCCGGATACCAGCGTGACCTTCGCTCCCCTGTAGGCCGCAGCCTTCGCAAGGGCGTAGCCCATCTTCCCGGAGGAATGATTGGTGATCACCCGGATCGGATCCAGCGGTTCCTCGGTGGGACCTGCAGAGATCACCACATGGCGTCCCTCCAGATCATGCTTATGTCCCACCTCCAGCAGGATCTGCTCCACAAGGATCTCCTCCTTCGGAAGCTTGCCCTTTCCTTCGTATCCGCAGGCCAGATATCCCTCCGAGGGCTCAATGATCTTAAATCCGAACTTCTTTAACTTCGCAATATTATCCTGAACGATGGGATTTTCCAGCATATAGACGTTCATGGACGGGCAAACCAGAACAGGGCATCTTGCAGGAAGCACCGTGGTGGTCAGCATATCATCCGCGATCCCGTTGGCCAGCTTGCCGATCACATTTGCCGTAGCCGGTGCGATAAGGATGCAGTCCGCACCCGTCCCAAGGGATATATGGGGCACATGCACCGCATCATCCGGACTTTCATCAAAGGTATCCAGATAAACCTTATTCTTCGTCAGCACCTCAAAGGTCTGGGGAGTTATAAAATGTGTGGCATTCCGTGTCATCATCACGTGTACATCCGCATGCAGCTTCGTCAGCATGCTTGCCACATTTGCCATCTTATACGCTGCAATTCCGCCGGATACACCCAGCAGGATGTTCTTTCCTGTCAGCATCGTACACCTCCGTTTGTCATATAGCATTCTGCTCCACACCCGAAATAACACGAGTGTTTCGGAATCTACTCCTCGATTCCGTCTGCGCCGTCATCCTCCTCGGGCATATCCTCCAGCGCACCATGCTTCTCATAGCGGGTCGCGCGGGTCACCTTGTTCTCACAGTCCACGAAGATCACTCTGGGGGGATTCTCTGCGAATTCCTCCGGTGTCATCATGGCATAGTTCATAATGATCACCCGGTCGCCGGTACAGACGTAACGTGCAGCGGCACCGTTCAGGCAGATCACACCGGACCCTGCCTCACCGGCGATGACATAGGTCTCCAGACGTGCCCCGTTATCCACGTCTGCGATCTGTACACGCTCATACTCGATCAGGCCTGCAGCATCCATCAGATCCTGGTCGATGGTGATGCTTCCCACATAATTCAGTTCGGCCTGGGTTACAGTTGCACGGTGGATCTTACTCTTTAATACATTGATCAGCATATCGTTCTCCTTTATATCACTTTCTCTCTGTCCTTAACTGTATCGCCCTGCTCCGGATGCCGGTTACTGTACGTCGGCGATGAAATTGTCGATGAGTCTTACCTTGTTATTGATCTTCACTGCGATGGCACAGAGAATCTCGCCCTTGATGGTCTCTACGGATTCCATGGTGAGTCCGTCAACCACCTCCACATAATCGATCTCGGCCATGGGCTCGCTCTCGATCAGGGATGTCATGGCACTTTTTACTGCCGCCGCACTTCTTTCGCCGTCCTTCACCATCTGCTCGCCTAAGCGGATGGACTGGGACAGGATCAGGGCTGCCTTACGCTCCTCTTCGTTCATGTAGGTATTTCTGGAGCTCATGGCCAGCCCGTCCTCCTCACGTACGATGGGACAGCCCACGATCTCAAGGGGCATGTTCAGGTCCTTTACGAACCTCTTTACAACCGCCAGCTGCTGGGCATCCTTCTGTCCGAAATATGCCCGGTCGGGCTGAACGATATTGAACAGCTTGGATACTACGGTGCATACCCCACGGAAATGTACCGGCCGTGACAGTCCGCACAGATGATTGGTCAGTCCGTTCATGTCCACATAGGTAACAAAGCCTTCCGGATACATCTCAGACGGTTCCGGGTGA
>CADBRW010000081.1 GCA_902797155.1 uncultured Lachnospiraceae bacterium | reverse complement strand
CCAAGTGAGGAACCGATCGGAGCAAAGCAGGCGATCCAGCAAAGGACCAGCAAGTGGAATAAGCAGGATATCAACAGAGGAATCATTTTGACCATTTCACTCTGCCTGGTTGTTTTATTCATGAGTGTTGTGGACAAGGTCCCCGTCGTTTTCGGTTGGATCGGTATCTTTGTCTCGGCCCTGACACCGGTGATCATCGGCTGTGTCTTTGCCTTCCTGCTGAATCCTGTTGTCAAATTCTTCAAAAAACTGTTCCGCAGGCTTACCTACAAGATGAAGAAGAAACCGGTGGAGGCGGAGAAACTGGCGAACACCTTCGCGGTTATCGTGACGATCATCATTTTCATAGGTATGATCATTGCGCTTCTGGCGATCATTCTTCCTCAGCTGAAGGATTCTCTCTTTACTCTGTATGAGAAGCTGCCTTCCTATTTCAATAATGTGAAGGAATGGCTGAACGGACTCTTTAAGAACAGCCCCGATATACAGAATACCATCGGTAGCTATCTGGATAACTTCCAGAACGTTCTGAGCAAACTCTTCAAGGATAATCTGCTTCCGAATATGGATTCCGTCCTTTCCTGGCTTACATCAGGAATCATGGGCGTGATCGGAGTGATACTGGATATCATCATCGGTCTGATCGTTTCCATCTACATCCTGCTGGATAAGGAACGCCTGAAGGCAAAATTCAAGAAGGTGATTTATAGTACTGTAAGCAAGGAAAGAGGCAATAAGGTTCTGGATGGCCTTGAGTACGTGAACCGGGTATTCGGCGGTTTTGTTAACGGTAAGGTCATCGACTCCATCGTGATCGGCGTTCTGACCGGAATCTTCTGCAGCATGGTAAGTATGCCGTACGCCATGCTGGTTGCAGTCATCATCGGTGTAACGAATATCATTCCGTTCTTCGGCCCCTTTATCGGCGCGATTCCGTCAGCGGTCCTGATCCTTGTGGAGAGTCCGCAGATGGCTCTGATCTTTATCATCTTCATCCTGGTGCTGCAACAGCTGGATGCAAATATCGTACAGCCTATGGTTCTCGGAGAGTCTACCGGACTGTCCGGACTGGGTGTACTTCTGGCCATTATTGTAGGAAGCAACCTCTTCGGATTTGTGGGAATGGTTCTTGCGGTTCCGATGTTTGCCATCATTTACACGGTTCTCACCATACTGCTTCGGAACAGGCTTCGAAGGAGGGGATTCACCAACAACACGGAGTATTTTGTCAACCTATACGGCTTTGACAAGGAAGGAAATCCCATACGGGGTGAGCGTGTCAAGAAGCAGGAGGTCAAGAAATATCACTATATGCTGGGCTTCCTGAATAAGAAGAAGAAAAAGGATGACGTAAGCCTGAATGACGAGACGGAATCCAGTGTCTTTGAGTACAGTCCCATTGAGGATGAGTATACTGTGATCGAGGAACCGGATGAAAGCCGGGACCTGAGTCGGAAGAAGAAATAACGGGGGTAGACTATGTCAGAAAAAAGGACAGCATACAGCAACAAGGAAATGCTCGCCTGGACGGCACATTTCTCTGATATCATGAATACCAGCGCAGAGAAGATCAAGCTGGTGAATATCTGTGGGAAAGAGAAGAATGTGGTTCCCACCATTGAGACGCATAAGAGAGTTATGATCTTCGCGGATTCTACCCATGAGAGTCTTTTCTATGAGCTTTGGGAGAAGGGCCTGGGCGAATACGACGTATGGTTCGCTGAGGGACTGATCCCCAATGATAATGTGAAGCAGGGCAAGATCATGGATTTTGCGACACGTAAGCTGTCGAATCCGTCCGTCATTTTCATTGTGAATGAGAATACCCGCGAGAGCTATCGGATCGGCATGAAGAACGAATTCTTCAGCAAGGGTACCGTAAAGTACGTGGGAAATGAGATTCGCGCCGTGATCATGAGCATCCTGGGTGTGGATACCCATGATACCATCGCCATCGTCAGCGGCGAGACTATCGTTATCGAGTCGGCCATCATTGCAAGTGAGGGACATATCATTGCCGTGGAGCCCAATGCACAGGATCTCCGCACCATGGAAGAGAACCTGAATAAGTTCGGCATTCACAATGTTACTATTATCCCGGATCTTTCGGATGAATCTCTGGATATGATCCCGGTACCGCGTCTGTCCTTCATCGTGGCTACCAAGTACCTGGAGAAGGATATCGAGCGCCTTCTGAAGAAGAATGCCAAGATGCAGTTTGTCATCTATACGCTTGAGTTGGATGTTCTTTCCGGCATCAAGGCCATCTTTGATAAGTTCAACATTCAGAATATGGAAGTGACACAGATCACCATCAGCAAGACCGATAAGAACAGCGTGTTCGTAACACAGCCGTCGCCGTGGCTGATCACGGGAGAGATCCTGTAAAGGAATCTTTCATTTTCAATTCTTACAAAAAAATGTTCAAAAATGTCATGATCACCCGCTATGGGATGATTTGTGGTAAAAGTATATTCAGACAGACAAAAGCACTTCTGAACACCGGGCAGGTATGCGCGGGGGAAGAGGATTGCTATTGACTGAAAACCATGAAAATGGTAACATATTGGTTGTAATTTACAGCAAAATAAAGCTGCTTTACAGGGAGGAGAGAGAGATGCAGGTTACGGTAATTGATACGAAATACGGAACCAAAAGCTATGACCTGAATGCGATGGGAAAGAACAGTATCGTGTTCGGTCGTCAGCAGGACTGTGATATCATCATGCAGTCATCCTTTGTATCACGCCCCCACGGTGTGATCTTCATGGAAAACGGAAACTGGTATATCCAGGATATGAACAGTACCTATGGTATGTACTGGATGGACCGCAAGGTTGATAAGGTTCCTGTAACTGACGGAACAGTGATCCGTATCTACGCTGAGGGTAACAGCAGCGGAAGATATGTGGAGATGCGCTTCAGTGAGGCATTTGCACAGCAGCAGCAGGTTGCTTACGGCGGCGGCCAGGGAATGGCTCCTCAGGGCTATGGCGGCGGCCAGGGAATGGCTCCTCAGGGCTATGATAACGTTCAGGGCTATGACAATAACGGAACTCAGGGTTATGAGCCCGAATATAATGAGTCGGCAGTAGAGTCCGGTGGCGGCAGCGGAAAGACTGTTGCGATCGTTCTGTCCATCGTAGTTGCAGCACTTGCAATCGGTGTGGTTCTGTTCTTCGTTCTTCGAAAAGGAACTGTTGCACCTGACACAAAGGAAGGCGCACTTGAGGGCTTTGCAAAGGCAATGACCAACAGAAGTGCTGATGATCTTCTGAACGTAATGTTCCCGGAGCAGATCCGTAAGGAATATGAGAAGAAGATGAAGGCCAACGGTTATGCCAATGTTGAATCAGCGATTGACTCACTGCTTCTGAACGGACTTGGCGACAGCTTCGAGTGTGAGTTCGTAAAGATGAGCGAGCTGAAGACCTTCAGTAAGGATGAGATCCAGCAGTTTGAGAACAGCACGCTGAATACCGACCCGGCAGACATAAAGATTCAGGACATGGTCGGCGTAAAGGCAACCTTCCGTATGAAGGGCCAGATGGGATCTAACTTCACGAATGACTGGACAGAGGAAGAAATGGGTATGATCCTCTACCAGGTAGATGACAAGTGGTATGTATTCCCGAACTAAATTTTGATCAAATTCAGGGCTTCGCTGCACGAAAGTGCGGCGGGGCCCTTTCCTATGGGTTGTAGGGAAATGTCAAAACTTACATTATGACGGATAAATATGGCAGAGAAGCGGGATTTCAGGCTGTTTCTGCTATACTGAAAACGTGCCCGGATAAGGCTATATAAAATTGACTGAAATGTCATAATATGATAGAATATATGCATCTGTTTTATGGGGGTTTTGGAATGATTACCTATAAGTTGTATACCAATATCG
Organism: uncultured Lachnospiraceae bacterium; assembly: GCA_902797155.1. GTDB lineage: Bacteria > Bacillota > Clostridia > Lachnospirales > Lachnospiraceae > Eubacterium_Q. The sequence continues at coordinate 15,916 of CADBRW010000081.1, read as the reverse complement.
GAAGCAGAGATACCAACGAAGACAGTGTGGGTGAACTGGAAAAGGATGGCTCCTACTGTTTCGTCCTTGCAGATGGCCTGGGTGGCCACGGCAGAGGGGAGGTGGCATCCTCCATCGCTGTGGAAACGGCCCTGAAGCTCTTTGATGAGAACGGTAATTCTTCGGAGTATCCGGCGGAATGTTTCCGCAAGGTGCAGGAGACGGTTATGGAGCGTCAGAGCTCTTCTCCTGAGCTGGCGGACATGAAGACTACCATGGTACTGCTTCGGATTGACAGAGAAGAAATCATCTGGGGTCATATCGGTGACTCCCGGCTCTATCATTTCCAGTCAGGAAAGCTGAAATCTCACACATTGGATCATAGTGTACCGCAAATGCTGGTCAGCGCAGGCGAGATCAAGGAGAAGGATATCCGTTTCCATGAAGATCGAAATCGCCTTCTTCGCGTGATCGGTGCGGAATGGGGAAACAGGTCCTTCGATCTGTCCGAGCTGATCGGAAGAAGATCGGGCCAGGCCTTTCTCATGTGTTCTGACGGCTTCTGGGAGCTGATCGATGAGAAACAGATGGTGAAGTGCCTCCGTGCAGCCAATACCGTGGAAGAGTGGATGGATTCCATGGTGGAGATCGTCAACGCAGAAGGGGCAGGAAAGGATATGGACAACAACTCCGCAATAGCGGTGTGGGTGACGAAGGAGTAACCGATGATCAGACGATGCATGAAATGCATGAAGGAATTCACGGTTCCGCAGGGGTATGAGAATACCAATCTTTGCTGCCCGCATTGTGGATTCATGGAAGGAACACCTCCCAAGGAAGCAAATCATCTGTATCCGGGGATGGTGCTTAAAGACAGATATGAGATCGGAATCGTAGTCGGTTTCGGAGGGTTCGGCGTAACCTATAAGGCCTGGGACCGTAAGCTGGGGATCGTAGTAGCGATCAAGGAGTACTACCCGGCAGGTATGGTTACCAGAGAGCCCGGTAAGAAAGAAGTAATCGTCTACGAAGGAAATCAGAAGAATGATTATTATGCCGGTCTGGAGCGTTTCCTTGAGGAAGCCAGAAAGACGGCACAGTTCAATCAGAGCAAGTACATCGTTCAGGTGAAGAACTTCTTCCAGGAGAACAACACGGCTTATCTGGTCATGGAGTTCCTGGATGGTATCTCCCTGAAGGAGTACCTGAAAATGACAAAGAAGATGAAGGTCGAGGATGCGCTTCAGGTAACGGATTCCGTTCTGGAGGCATTGAAGGAGATGCATCAGGCAGGGATCCTTCACAGAGATATCGGACCGGGTAACATTTTCATCTTCGGAAGGCAGGTCAAGGTCATCGACTTCGGTGCGGCGCGTCTCTCGGATGCGGATAAGGCGGTTACCCGTTCCATCGTCCTGACACCGGGCTTTGCTCCTCCGGAGCAGTATCAGAATAAGAGTAAACAGGGTCCGTGGACGGATATCTATGCGGTTGCGGCAACCCTTTACAATATGCTCACCGGTGTGAAACCGGATGAGAGTACGGACCGTGTGATGGATGATCAGGTCCGCGAGGTGAAGGAGCTGAATCCGGAGATTTCGGAGGATCTCTCCAACGCCATCATGAAGGGACTCGCAGTAAATGCGGATCTCCGGTTCCGGACGGTAGAGGACTTCTCCGATGCCATTCATGACAAGAAGAAGGTTGATACCCCGAAGACTGAGCTGAAGAAGAGAAAACGCAGGCGTATCATCTCCATAGCTGCGGTGATCGTTCTTCTTCTGGCGGGACTATCTTTCGTTGGAATTCATTACTGGAAGCAGTGGAAGGATACACATATTCAGTCGGCGACGGTTACCGTGTGGATCCCCTATGATGATGTGAATCACACGGAGGAGGAAGCGAAGAACCGTTTCATCGGAACGGATTCGGTTGCCGGAGTGACAAAGGCCTTTAAGGAGAATTATCCCCAGGTGACGCTTGAGGTGGAGTATATTCCGGAGAGTCAGTACGCGTCACGGCTGAAGGAGGCTGCGGATAGCGGAACCCTTCCGACGCTTTATCAGATGGACGGTGTGGATCCGGCGCTGCTGGATTCTGCCGAGGATCTTGGCACGGTGTATGATGAGCTTCAGGAGGATGCCTATTACTATCTTTCCGATTATCGGAAGCAGGGAGATACAAGGCAGATTCCCATGGGTATCGATGTTCCGATGGTGTATGCCGGTGATGGCAGCGGATATGACTATACGCAGCTGTCGGTTCAGAATTATCAGTCCTTCCGGGAGGCACCGTCAAACGGATACTATATAACACCTGAGAGTTATTCCATGCAGCTGAATACCATGGGCGGCTCCTACCGGTACAATGAGAAGCTAGAGCTGGATCAGAACGCAAAGGATATGCTGAATGATCTTCTCACCTATGAGAAGGCATCAGCGGATAATGAGGCGGAAGCCGCGGAGCTGCAGGATACGGACGCTGCAATTCAGGCATTTGCGGATCAGAAGATCCTGTATTTCCTGGGCAGCTACAAGGATCAGGAGCGCTTCGACAAGATTGCTTCGGAACGTGCCTATCAGCATTATTCGGTGCCCGGACAGAGCATCTATGCTGAGTTCTGTGATTACTGGTGCATCAGCCAGACCGCTGCAAATGACGAAAATGTGAAGCGTGCGGCAGAGAAGCTTCTGGTCATGATGATGGAACCGTATGCACAGCAGGCATTGCACAATTCCGGTTCGTATCGTGAGGCGATACCGATCAACAAGGAAGCGTATCAGGTATTTGTACAGTCTGAGACGAATTTTACATTTTTAAATGATTATATGACCCGTCTCGCGTTCCTGTACAGGAACAGAACGGCGGAGTTGGAGAAGTCGATACAGCTGCAGCAGGCTGTTATCGTAAAGCAGGAAAAAACACTAGATCAATGGCTGGAGGAGTAGAAAATGGCTGAAACACGGTGCATGGGATGTATGGAATGCTATGATGAGTCATTCAAGGTATGTCCCCATTGTGGATATGTACAGGGAACTCCTGCGAAAGAAGCATATCACCTGACACCCGGATCCTATCTGCAGGGAAAGTATCAGGTAGGTCGCGTGCTTGGATACGGTGGTTTTGGTGTGACCTATATCGGCTACGACAACCTCCTCAGACAGAAGGTTGCGATCAAAGAGTACCTTCCCGGTGAATTTGCGACACGAAGTGCCGGTACGGCAGCGGTTACAATCTTCACCGGTGATAAGGAAGAGCAGTTCCTGGGTGGAATTCGGAAATTCTCGGATGAGGCACAGCGTCTTGCAAAGATGGATAATGTGCCGGGAGTTGTTCGGATCTACGATACATTTTCCGAGAACAACACTGCTTATATCGTAATGGAGTATCTGGACGGAGAGAATCTGAAGCAGCGTCTGGAACGGGAAGGAAAGATTCCCGTGGAGGAAGCGGTACAGATCATCATTCCTGTGCTGGAAGCCCTGGAGGGGGTACATTCCACAGGAATGCTTCACAGAGATGTGTCTCCGGATAATATTTTCCTCACCAAGAAGGGTGAGGTAAAGCTATTGGATTTCGGTGCGGCACGTTATGCGACCACAACCCACAGCCGAAGCCTTTCGGTTGTTGTAAAGCAGGGTTTTGCACCGGAGGAACAATATCGAAGCCGCGGTAATCAGGGACCCTGGACAGACGTATATGCCTGCGGGGCGACTCTGTATAAGATGATCACCGGAGTTACTCCTGAGGACGCCATGGAGCGTAAGGAGAAGGACGAACTGATCCCGCCTTCCAAGATGGGGATCAAGATCGACAGCAATACCGAAACGGCAATCATGAACGCTATGAATATCCTTGGCGAAGACCGTACCCAGTCGGCGGCGGCTTTCAAGGAAGAGCTTCTGGCGGAATCGAAGGTAAAAAGAAGGGCCGGGAAGTGGAAGCTTCCGGATGTGGGACGCTGGCCCAAATGGGTGAAGATCGCTTCAGCAACAGCGGCAGCTGCGGTTGTAACTGTGCTGGTGCTGGCACTGACGGGTGTGATCAAATTTACTTCGAAAGAAGAAGTTGACGTTACAATCGGGCAGGATCAGCTCTATATGATCCAGACAACAGGACAATCGGTGGAATCGGCCAGACAGGCACTGCTTGATGTGGGGCTTTCAGCTGATACTGCAGATGGCGTTTACTCGAAAACCCGAGCCGGATGGGTATATGAACAAAGCGTTCCGAAAGGTATGATCGTAGAAAAAGGTACCTTGATCACTCTGACGTTCAGTAAGGGCGTGGAGCAGGAAACCCTGGAGGAGCTTTCCGGAATGACCCGTGAGGAAGCGGAAGCCTGGCTGACAGAGCATGGATTTAAAGCATCTGTTGAAGAAATCCCAAGCTCAGCAGAGCCCAATTCGGTAGTACGTACAGAGCCGGAAGCCGGAGATATAGATAAAGGATCCGAGGTTAAACTGTTTATATCCAAGGGTCTTGAGAATCTGGATCCCACCAAGGAAACAACGGTTCCTGATGTGGTTGGAAAGACAAAGGAAGAAGGCGAAAAGCTGGCGACAGATGCGGGTATGTACTATAAGACCAAGACTGCGGTCAGTGATACGGTTCCGGAAGGACAGATCATTTCCCAAAATCCGCAGGGCGGTGCAAAGGCTCACCAGGCAGATACTCTGGAGGTTGTTGTCAGTGAGGGTAAGAATAAGAAGGTGAAGGTTCCTTCCATCATGTATGAGAAGAAGGCGACGGCAGCAAGCAAGCTTTCTGCCAAAAATCTGAAGCCGTCATACAAATATCAGGATAGTGAGTATCCGGATGATACGGTTATCGGTGTAAGCCCGTCGGTAGGTTCTTCGGTGAACGAAGGGGATACCATTACCGTGACATTGTCGAAATATGTAGGAAGCGCGACAGCGAATACCGGAGAATCATCTTCAACACAAAAGTCAACTGCATCCACTGAAAAGAAGACGACAACAACTGAGAAGAAGACAACTGAGAAGAATTCATCTGCAACAACAGAGAAGAAGACTGAGCAGAAGACAACAGAGAAGAAGACAACCGAGAAGAAAACAACTGAGAAAAAGACCGAAGAGGCCAGCTCAGAGATACCGATCGGTACTGTTTCGGTGCCGAATGTTGTGAACAAAACGGCGTCAGATGCGTCCGCGATCCTTTCAAACTCAGGACTTTCAATGGGAAGTGTTGTGTACGAGAAGACAACGGACAAGAGCAAGGACGGAAAGGTCATTTCTCAGGATCCCAGTTCCGGTTCTTCGGTGAAGAAAGGCTCGACTGTGACTGTATTTGTCGGCCAGTATTCCGATGACCAGGTTACGGTTCCCGATCTTACACGATACACCAAGAGTCAGGCGAAGAGCATCCTTGAGGGTGAAGGCCTGAAGCTGGGTTCATCGGTTACGTACTACCATTCCAAGAGCAAAGCGGACGGTGATATCCTGGATTATTCACCGAAGGGGAAAGTGGATAAGGGAACGACCATCCAGATCTCTGTAGTGGATAACAGTAAGAAGACGCAGTACAGTATTTCCGAAGCAGTTAGTACGGAAACGATTACGACAAAGTCCAGTAATTCTCCCGGAGATGATTCCGATACGATTGAGTATTTCCTGGAAAGCGGATCGCCGAAGACAGTAGACGGTGAGAAGGTTTGGTACTGGAAGAAGGTTACCTGGGGCGCGTGGTCCGATTATGGTGACACACAGTATTCTGAGGTTGCCATGAAACGGCGCGTGCGTAACAAGACGGTATATAAGTATCCTGAATACTAATGGAGAACTAAAATGCTGCAAATAGCGATTTGCGATGATGACAAAAAAGACCTGGAGGTCATTTATGACTGCCTGTCGAATACCCTGTTTGATGTCGAGGACATTCAGGTCTCCCGTTATCAAAGCGGAAAAGAACTGATCACACATTTACAGGAGGATCCGGGAGGATGTGACCTGCTTTTGCTGGATATCGGTATGGAACCGGTGGACGGCATGCAAGCGGCAGGCTATATCCGGGACAACAAACTGGATCTGGATATCATTTTCATTACGAAATCCACTGAATATGTGTATCAGGGATATCAGTATCGTGCCTATGCGTACATCCTGAAGGAGCATTTGAAGGAGAATCTTCCGGAGGTGCTGGTGCGGTATGTGGAGGATCTGATCCAGAGTGAAGCTTACATGAATGTTGCTTCCTCCGGAGAGATGCACCGTGTTCCGATCTCTGCGATCCGTTACATCGAAAGCAACGGACGCAAGCTGATCCTTCATCTCACGGATGATGAAATCAGCTTTTACAGCAAGATGTCGGATATCGAGGAGGAGATGGCTAAACAGGGATTTGTCAGGATCCATCAGAGCTATATGGTATCTAAGAAGGCTGTGCGGACATTGAGGAAGGATTCGGTTGCTTTGGATGATCTGGAGCTTCCGGTCAGCCGGAGATATGCAGATCTGGCCAAGCAGCAGCTGAGTTAGTGAAAGAGCAGAGAAAAGGAGGGTGACTATGCCACAGAGGAATGGATCGGTTACGGTGACCAAGAGCCTCGCCATGAATCGCGAGGAGATAGGTGCGATCATCGGAATCAAGGGTGAGCTGATCGGACAGTATATCCGTTTCCGCCCGAATGAGCGGCTGCTGATCGGAAGAGATCATGCACAGTGCGATGTTCTTATGCACAGTCCGTTTGTGTCTTCGGTTCATTGCGAGATCTGGTATGATTCTTCACGCAAGGCATATATCGTGACCGATAAGTCCAAGAACGGAGTTGTAGTTGATTCCAAATATAAGCTGAACAGAAACGAACCGACGGAGGTGGCTCCCGGCAGTCATCTGATGATCGGTGATACGGAAAATGAAGTGGTCCTCGGGTAGTTGGTGGACGTTAAGGTGAGGGAAAGTATGAAACGTGGATTGAAAAAACTGATTCAGATAGGCTCTTTGCTTTTGGCCTTTCTTATCGTATTTGCTGCAGGGCAGGTACGGGCTGAGGGAACGAAGGATGATCTGATCAAGAAGTGTGATGCGCTGTTGGAGGATATCGACGAATGCCGGAAGCATTTGAGTGAAGCCGAAGCAGCAACAGGAAGCAGTATCGACTGTGATAATGAGAAGAAGCGCGTCACAGAACTGAAAAATAAAATAGAAGCTGTTGATGAGTCGGATTCACAAAAGCTCACCAAGTTGGAAGGAAGCTTTGAGGTGTTGCGGGAAGAGATTCCTGTTAATGTTGATCTGCTCGTCAATATGTCAAAGAAAGACGCAAAGGCCTGGATTCTGGCGAGAAATATGATGCCGGGATTTCGTGAAAAGTCTAGTGATACAGTGGAAAAGGACTATGTTATCGGTCCCTTTAGCACTGGATTTCACAAGATAGAGTTTTTCAATAACAGTGAAGACGGACTGGTAACTGTGGATATTTCCACGGGACCTGAAAAGAAGGAAGAAGAACAGTCTAAGGATGATGAAACAACATCCAAAAAGGAAGAGGAAAATACATCTTCGACTCAGCCAAAGAAGGATGATACAACGGAGGGCAAGGAGAACTCAACAACTCCCGGAACCTGGGAGAAACCACAACAGTCGTCAGATAATCCGCTTATTGATACAAATGGTTCAGGCAGTGTGGGTTCCGGAAGCGGTTCTGACGTAGTGGACAACAAATCCTGGTTCGCAAAGAACTGGGTCCTGCTTCTCATCATTGCCATTCTTGCGATCGCTTTGATCATCAGCATGATTGTGATCCTGAATATGAGTAAGAAGAAGCAGAGAAAGCAGCTGGTTGAAAAGCGGAAGGGTTATTCGAATCCGCCGAAGAATAATAATATGGAACAGGCAAATGCGCCTGCTCCGTCATGGAATAATGATTCCTTTGATGATTCCGGTGTGGTATTCTCCGATCAGGATGAGCCCACCCTGCTCCTTTCAAATGTACAGTCCAGAGGCATCAATGCCTATATGGTATCAAGAAGGACAGGTGTGGAATTCCAGGTGATGATCACAGCCAGAACCGTGGTGGGACGTGCTACGGATTGTGACTGCGTAATCAATGATCCGGCCTTTGCACCCAGACATTTCATGCTGGAGTGGGACGGTGAGAGTGTCTACATCGATGATCTGAATACGATGACAGGAACAAAACTGAACGGAATTCCTCTCCGCCACAAGCGGCGTATGGAATCCGGAGATTTGATCACAGCAGGAGACAGTGAATATACGATCAGGTGGTAAACAGTGGACGAACGATATTTCTTGAAAGTAAACACAAAACTGAATAATCGGTATATCGTTCAGAGACCGGTAGGTTCCGGTGGCTTTGGTATTACTTATAAAGCTCAGGACATGCAGTTGAACAAGCCTTGTTGTATCAAGGAGCTGTTCCCGCGTGATACGGTATATCGGACCCAGGGGAATCTGTCCCTTGCGCCTTTCTCCAGTGACAGACAGAGAATGATGAACCACTGTATTCAGCGGTTTGGCGAAGAAGCACAGGTTTTGCAGAAACTGGGGCATGTAGAGTCAGTTGTTAACATCTATGATTTCTTCTATGAGAATAACACCTGTTATTTTGTCATGGAGTTTCTGGATGGTATGAATCTCAGTACCCTGATGAAGAACCGTGGTGGAAAGCTGGACCTGAACACCGTGATGGAGGTGGCTGAGAAGGCCGGCCGTGCACTGATCGAGGTTCATAAGAACGGGATCTTCCACCGGGACATCAGTCCGGACAATATCTTTATCACCAATTCCGGTGCGATAAAACTGATCGATTTCGGTAACGCCAAGCACTTGGTAAAGCGGGAAGGTGAGATCCGGTCTGTGGTTCTGAAGAAGGGCTTTGCACCTATGGAGCAGTATTCCTCCAAGGGTATCCAGGGGACCTATACGGATGTGTATTCCTTTGCTTGTACACTGTATTATGCCCTGACAGGTGTGAAACCGCCGGATGTATTCGACCGTCAGTCAGAGGATTATAAGAAGCTGACGGAGTTCGGTTTCTCACAGGAGCTGTCGGATGCCTTTGATCGCGCATTGGCGATCAGCTATAAGATGCGTACGCAGACCATTGATGCTTTCCTTAAGGAGCTCAGGGTTCCGACGGAGCCGGTTAGGCCGAAGCCACCGTATACTCCGCCTGTTCAGTCGGACACTCCGACGGGGAAGACGGCAACAATGATGCCGCCTACACCTCCGAAAATCGTGACACCTCCACCAGTGCCGCAATATGTTCCATCGCCTGCTCTTGAGGTATATGTACAGGGAAGATACTATGGGTGCTTCAAGATCCGGCCGAATATGAATATCGTGGTCGGAAGGAAGGTAGGTGTTGCCGGATTCATTGTGGACGAAGAACATGTAAGCTCAAGGCACTGTGAGGTGTTCTATTCGACCATCGACCGGATGTTCATCATCATGGACCATTCGACCAACGGCACCTACATCAACGGAGTTCGCGCCAGAAAAGAAGGAATCGAAACCGCGAAGGCGGGTGATCAGATCGCTCTCGGCAGCATGAACGGAATCATTATCTTAAAGGAAGTTTAAGCCATGGACTTTAAAAATATAGAGGTTGCTGAAGAACCTACAGTTGTAATCACTACTTCTGAATCGACAGGCGAGGATTTCTCTCTGAAGATGGGCATATCCAGCATTTTGGGTACGAGAAAGAATCAGCAGGACAGTGTATTCGGACAGGTTGACGGCAAGACTGCCATTGCCATCGTTTGCGACGGAATGGGTGGTATGAACGGCGGCGAGCTTGCCAGCCAGACCGCTGTGAAGATTCTTGCGGAGGATTATTACAAAAAACAACCCGATTCTGACATTCCTTCATTTTTCCGCGAAGAAGCGTATAAAATGAATGATGCAGTGAGAGGATTGGAGGATAAAGACGGAAACCCTCTGAACGGAGGAACCACGGTGGTTGCCACAATTACTCTGGATAACCGTCTCTACTGGCTGTCGATCGGAGACAGTAAGATCTATCTGATCCGGGAAGGGAATATCGTGGCAGTAAACCGGGAGCATAATTTCCGCATGCGTCTGGACGAAAGGCTGAAATCCGGTGCCATCACCAAGGAACAGTACAAGAAGGAAGAAGGACAGGCAGAAGCACTGATCAGCTTCCTGGGCATCGAGGACCTTACGCTGATGGATATTAATGAGAAGCCCTTCATTTTGCAGGAGAATGACATCGTCCTTCTCTGCAGTGACGGCCTCTACAAATGTCTTCCGGATGAGGAAATCGCCAAGCTGGTTTTCTATGAGGAGCCGGATATGGGACGTGCAGCCAAGCGCCTCACGGATATCGTTCTGAAGAAGGGAAAACGTTCCCAGGACAATACATCACTTGTGATCATGCAGTACAATAAGTACTAAAAGATATTAAAGTTCAAATTAAGGAGGAGAGATTATGAACTTGACAAGATGTGAAAACGGACACTTTTATGATGCGGATGCGTTCCAGTTCTGCCCACACTGCAATTCTGCAGGTGGTGTTCAGCAGGGAGCTATGGGGGGATTTGCACAGGCAGGTGGAGCTATGATGGATTCTACCATGCCGTACACGGATTTTCAGGATAATCCGTTCGACACACCGACAGCACCTCACACCATGCCGGCACAGCAGGATACTGTTCCGAACAATGGTCTCAGTGAGCTGGTTAAGGAAGTAAATCAGGTTAATCAGACTGCTCCGGTTGAGGAAGAAGATGACAACAAGACCGTTCGTTATCAGTCTCTGGATGCTAAGCAGGCTCCGGTAGTCGGATGGCTTGTATGTGTTAAGGGTGAAGAGATCGGCCGCAGCTTCGAGCTGAAGACCGGAAGAAACTTCATCGGAAGATCAGAGTCCATGGATGTGGTTCTGAAGGGTGACAAGAGCATTTCCAGAGAGAAGCATGCCATCCTTCTTTATGATCCGAAGTCCAGAGTATTCATGGTTCAGCCCGGTGCTTCACATGAGCTGTTCTACATGAACGATGAAGTTGTTCTGAATCCGACAAAGCTTGCTGTAAATGACAAGCTTCTGATCGGTGCAACCGAGCTTGTCTTCGTTCCGTTCTGCGGCGAAGAATTTGCATGGGAAGATATTGATAAGGCTGAATAATAACGAAAAGGGAGTGACGTCATGAAGGTTACAGTACGGGATGCAGGATACGGGACAAGTGAATATGACCTGGAAAGCATGGGCAGAGACAGCATCTCCTTCGGACGCATGCAGGATTGTGATATTGTTCTTAGGTCTGCATTCGTGTCCCGCCCCCATGGCGTGATCTATCGGGAGAATGGTGGCTGGTACATCCAGGATATGATGAGTACCTATGGTACGTATTATATGGATCGGCAGATCAAGAGTCTTCCGCTGGCGGACGGGATGGTGATCAAGATCTTTTCCCAGGACAGAAGTGATGGGAAATGTGTGGAGTTAGCCTTCCATGAGGATTATCCGCAGGTACAGCCACAGCCCCAATACTATGAGGGATATAATGATCCGGGAGCATATGCAGAGGAGAACTACGCATATCAGAACGATAGTCCGCAGATCATGGACTTTAATCCCGGTACATCAGCGACAACTTCCCCGCTTGCCATTGCCAGTATGATATTCGGTTTCCTTGGACTTGTGGCGATCTTTACGGTCTCCAAAACCGGAACATGGATGCCGCTCTTGGTGGGAGTGCTGGCTGTGATCTTCGGTCTCTTTGGCATAACGGCAAAGAACGCTAAGAAGGGTATGGCGATCGCGGGACTTGTAATGGGCATCTTCATCTTCATTTTAGCACTGATCCTGACGATCAAGGTGAAGGGTGTCGGTCCGTTCTACTGGTACAGAGAAGGGAAAGGTTTCCCATTGTATAAGATGCTGGGTGACATTTTCGATCCCCATGATGTGGTTATGGTTGACGAGCTTGGAGATGAACTGCAGAAAATCAATGATGATTGGGGAAAGCTGTTCTAAGCTGGTATGAGAGTAACCCTTACTGCCCGGGGAGCGACTACCCGGGCGGTGAGGGTTTTTACACGAGACGAGGAAGAAAGCATGAATATCATTCAGTGTAATTTCGGCCATTATTATGATCATGATGTATTCGCAGAGTGCCCGCACTGTGCGAAACAGGCGGATGCTACATCCCCCTCATCCTTTGATGCGGTCCCGGAACCGGATGACGTCGAGACCGTACTGATCACACAGCCCTTCCAGTGGGGTGTGGAGGCCAAGGAGGAGGAAGAGGATACAAGCACAACTGTGCTGTTCCGGCCGGATGAAGTGGCTCCTTCAGGCCTGACCTATGGGCAGGAAAATGAGAAGCAGATGGAAGCTTCTGAAGGAGAGGGACCGGAGGCGAAGATCCCCGGTCAGAATGAACAGAAGAGAGGTTTGATCGTTGGATGGCTGATCGGTGTTACCGGATCGGCCTATGGTAGGTTTTACCCCTTATTTACGGATAATAACTGGGTAGGAACCGATAAGGAGAATCAGCTGATGGTCGGAGCCCATAGCGAAGGCTACAGCTGCGTGAACTGCGTGATCAGCTTTGACATGCAGACCAAGGAATTCTTCCTGAATGACGAAATGTATATTACGAATCAGGCTACAACTCCGATCTATGTGGACGGAGAAGCGATAGATGGAACCATGTTTCTGAGAGATCAGGATATACTGGAGATCGAAGGTCTGCAGTATCAGCTGATCAAGCTCTGCAAGGACGGTTTCTCCTGGTGGAAGGAGAAGAAGAAGACCGGAAGGACAGAGATGCTTACCATAGATGATGTTATGGCGCAGCAGACGGATCATAAGGATTATTGGACCTGTCCTGTATGTACGGCCAGAAACCATAAGATGCAGAGATATTGCCTGACCTGTGGAAGGAGCAGATTCTAGTATGAATATTATGAAATGTGTGAACGGGCATTCGTATGATGCGGATGTATATGTTGAGTGTCCGTATTGCAGTAATCCGAATTATGTCAACCATAACGGGGTTTCGTCCGGAACACCCAGTGATACGGAAATCCTCCGTTCACCCAGTGCACCGCAGAATGAACTTCTTCCTGCGGTTTCCGTCCGTCGCCCCCGTCCTGTAGAAGCATCTCCTGAGGTGATCTATCCGGGAGGATATTATGATGGGCCAGAGTATGATCAGGAGCCGGTGACACAACTGATCACACCCATGCCACAGGGGCCGACTTCAACGGTTCCCACACCCATGAATATGAATCCTCAGGGACAGTACATGCAGCAGGGCTTTGGTCCCCAGGGACAGTATATGCAGCAGGGGGCAGGAATGCAGCAGGGAGCCGGTATGCAGGATCCCTATGGACAGCCGCAGCCCTTTGATCAGCAGATCCCTCCGATTTCCAGACCGGTTCCGCCGGCAGGGCAGCAGGCACAGAATCGGGCACAGAATCGGGCGCAGAATGCCGGAAGACCCTCATCAGGGGGAGGAAACGGCGGATCGTCCCGCCCGTCGAATAAGAGTAATCGTCCGTCCGGAGGTTCTTCGGGCGGTAAGAAGAAGTCTTCGGGAGGAAATAATAAGATTCCGGGATGGATGATCGTGATCCTGATCATTTCGTCACTGATGGCCAGTGCCGGTGTGGTTTTCTTCCTGCTGAGTCTTTCGAATAAGGATAAGTCCGGCGGCGGAGGTTCTTCCTCAGGCTCCGGTTACAGTACAAATTCAGGCACAACTGCAAGCACAACGGCTTCAACGGAAACTGCCACAACTGCCAAGACGGATGTGAGTACAACTGCTACGACTGAGGCGCCTGTGGTAACTACACAGCAGACCGGTGAACCGGGATTCCATATCCGTCAGTCTTCTAAAGAGTTGGATTATGTTCGTGAATGGGTGATCCAGGAAGGACAGACCTTTGCGCTGAGACGTTCCGGTGAGATCACGGTCAGTTTCATTTCCGGTAAAAACATCACCGGAATTACGTGGAGTAGTTCCGACAGTGCGGTTGCTACTGTAGACGGAAGCGGATTTGTCAAGGCAAATGAATTGGGAACTGCTGTGATCTCAGCAGAGATCTCCGGTGATGAATCAAGGACAGTTCAGTTCACTGTGGACGTGAATAAGAAGGAAGGCTCCGAGAAGATCGGTGATCACTGGTATTTCATCAATGGTTCGGAGGTTAAGCTGACAGGTCTGGTACCGGCGAAGAATCCGGCATACTACTGTAATGAAGAGGGAATCATGCAGTCCGGCATGGTCGTCGTTGACGGCAAGATGTATTATTTCAAGCCGGATGGGAACGGAAAGCCCACCATGGTGAAGAAGGACTGGATCGAGTTTGAGAAGGACCGTTGGTATTATGCCCAGGATGACGGCACACTCGCAACCGGTGTTATCGAGATCGAAAAGAACGGTGAGAAGAAGAAATATCAGTTTGATGAGAACGGAGTTTGGATACCATGAGATCAAAATGGGCAAGGCGATTAGCGGTTATATTTACGGTTGGAGCGTTGGGTCTCACATCGATGCCCATTTCTTCACATGCGGATAGTCCGATTGTGATCGGAGGCGGCGGCCTTCTGGTACACGAGAACAATTTCCCCGATGCCAATTTCCGTACGTATATCCTTGAAAATATCGATACAAGCGGAGATGGTGCTCTAAGTACTGAGGAGCTGCAGGCGGTAACTTCCATTGATGTTCATAATATGAATATCTCCAATCTTGATGGGATCTGGCAGTTCAATAATCTGGAGACGCTGCATTGTGATTATAACAAGCTGACATATTTGGAGCTGGATGCTCCGAATCTGAAGACGCTTACTTGTGCTCATAATCAACTGACAGATCTTTCCCTTTATGGCTTTAAGAATCTGGAAGAGGTGGACTGTTCCCAGAACAGCATCAGTGAGCTTTCCCTTCCGGAGAGTACCGCTCTTAAGACGCTTGACTGCAGTGGGAATAAGATTATCCAATTGAATCTCAGCAAAAATACCGGGCTTACCAGTTTAAAATGCAGCAATAACTCTCTGAAAGAGCTGGATCTTCGTTATAACAGCGAGCTGACCAGAGTCGAAATGAGTGGTAATCCCTTTGTGCTTCTGGATCTCAGAAACAACCCGAAGATCACCGGTCTTATGGTCGGATACAGTACTATTGTTGTAGACAGCGATGCCGGATTGGGTTGGAGAAGTAAGGATGATTGGGTTTATTATGTAATAGACAATGGAACCACTCCGCTTAGTTCCCGGTTGGCGACGGGCACCCGTGTGATTGATGGTAGAGAGTATACCTTTTATGATGATGGAAAGCTTATTGGCATTAATACAAATCCGGGTGTTGAACTGACAGACATTTCCGTAAGTCCTGCCTCTGTTACCATGACAGTTTGGGATACCGTAACGCTTACTGCAAATCCGACACCCTCGGATTTTCCGGCTTCGGATCTTGTATGGGGATCTGAGGACGAATCCGTCGTTCGCGTGGATTCTAACGGTGTGTTGACTCCGGTTTCGGAGGGTTCCACCTATGTGACGGTCACATCCAGATATCAGGGTGGAGCATCCTTTATGGTTCCTGTTACGGTGCGGCCCGTTCTTTCTCTTTCAGATGAAAGTTTGGAATTGGTGACCGGTGGCTCCGAGCAGGTTCAGATTACGAAAAACACAATTAAAATTGACAGTATAAGCTGGACTACCTCAGATCCGTCTGTTGCAACCGTGACGCAGGATGGGTCTGTTCAGGCTGTCGGAGAAGGTGAGGCGGAGATTCAGATCAACGTAACCGGAACCAACGGAAAGACTGTTATATACACGATTCAGGTAACTGTCATTTCATCAGATGTCCTGGACCTGTCGGTCTATGGACTTCAGTTGAAAAGTGACAGCTATGGTTCTCAGACCTCCATCAGTGTAGTGGAAGGAACCGTACTGGATCTGTCGGTGAATGTAACGATG
>CADBRW010000080.1 GCA_902797155.1 uncultured Lachnospiraceae bacterium | reverse complement strand
GATCCTGCAACAGGTTTTTGAGAGGACGATATCGTCAACATCCACGCGGTCCTCCAGTGCCGTCAGCTTCAGCGTCCGGAACATCCTGTCGATCAGATTCGTGTCATAGATACGGATCCTGGCTCCCTCCTGCGCACGCGGAACGATCTCCAGTTCCTGCTCTTCCACACCAAACACCAATTTAAGCAGCTGCTTTACGGTTTCCACCACCTCGTCCTTCTCCATACGGATCGAGAGGCAGCGTCTTCCGTCCTGCAGTTTCATTTTCCCGTCAAGGGTGAGGATGCCGGCCAGCTCCGCGATCCGGCAATGTGCCGCACGGTCGGTACGGCCGCAAAGCTCAGCACGTAATTCTGATGAAAAGGACATGGTCATTCACCCTTAATAATAGTATCCATGGTGATATCTCTGTGGAACACACGCACGGAATACGGAAGCGCCTTCAGTCGTTCGTGGATGAGATTTGCGATGGTAACGGAACGGTGTCTGCCTCCGGTACATCCGATGGCAACCACCAGCTGGTGCTTTCCCTCATTCTCAACGAACCGGGGGATCAGAAACTCCAGCATGCCGTACAGCTCGCTTAAGAACTCTTCCCCCTCGCCGGAACTCATAACATAGCTTCTGACAGCTTCATCATTTCCGGTGCAGGTCTTCAGTTCATCCACATAATAGGGATTCGGAAGGAACCTGACATCAAAGACCAGATCCGCATCCCGGGGGATCCCGTTCTTATAGCCGAAGGATACGATGGAAACGATCATGTTCGAATACGCCGCACCCTTGGCAAGCAGCTTCTTTACCTCCTTCTTCAGCTCCCTTGTCAGGAGGCCGGAAGTATCCACGATATAATCGGCGATCTCCCGAAGGAAAGCAATACGTCCGCGTTCCTCGGCGATCCCGTCCTCCACTCTTCCGCCACGGGCCAGCGGATGCTCCCGTCGGGTCTCCTTGAACCGCTTAACCAGTTCGGAGTCATTGGCATCCAAAAAGAGGATCTCATAGGTAAAGTTATCATTCTTCAGGTTGGCCAGAACCAGGGAAAGATCATCCAGCTTCTTGCCGCTGCGGATATCGATCCCCACCGCCACCTTGTCATATTTGAAATTCTGGTCACGGGAAATCTCAGCAAATTTCTCGATCAGCAGTACCGGGAGATTATCCACACAGAAATAGCCCTGATCCTCCAAAGTCCGGAGGGCCGTTGACTTTCCTGCTCCGCTCATTCCTGTTACAATGACAAATCTCATATCACGTTTCTCCTGTACTCTGTCCCGGCAGCCCCGGTCTCATTATCCCATCTTTGGAAAATGTCCCAGCAGCCGAACCTCCGGTTCCAAGCGCACCTGGAACTGTTCTTCCACGGTACGGATAATATGCTGTATCAGCTGATAAATGTCCGAGGAGGTCGCCCCCCCGCAGTTGATCACGAACCCGCAATGCTTTTCGGAAACCTGGGCCCCGCCGATCCTGTACCCCGCCAGACCCGCATCCTGGATCAGTTTTCCTGCAAAATGTCCCACAGGCCTTTTAAAGGTTGATCCCGCGCTGGGGAATTCCAATGGCTGCTTCTCCCTGCGTCTCCTGTTAAGCTCCTGCATCTTCGCCTGAATCTCGTCTTTGTCTTTGGGTTGCAGCACCAGTCCTGCACCAAGCACGATCATGGACTCTTCGCTGCAAATGCTGTGCCGGTACCCGAATCTCATATCCGCACCCGGGATCCGCTCTCTTTCTCCGTTCCGAAGAACATCCACATATTCCACCACATCCTTCATTTCCCCGTCATAGGCACCTGCATTCATGCAGACAGCGCCTCCCAGTGTACCGGGGATACCGGATGCGAATTCAAAGCCCCCCAGGGAGGCATCTCTCGCAGCCGCCGCGATCACGGACAGCGGAGCTCCCGCTTCCGCGTAGATCCTGTTTCCGTCCACGGTGACCGCCCTGAACCGGTCTCCGATCTCCACCACCGTACCCTCGATGCCCTGGTCCGACACCAGAAGATTGCTTCCGTTCCCAATGATCACGGGTGTTTCACCCTTTTCATTCAGTTCTGCCAGTACCTCCTGGAGTTCCTCCACGGAAGCAATCGAACAGAACCGTCCGGCTTCTCCGCCGGTTCGGAAGGTGGTATGAAGATTCATCGGTTCATTGTATAAGTAATCCATTGTCATTTCCCGGTTGGTTTTTTCCGCGCCCGCAAGATACAAACAGTTTGGGCGCTATCATAAACTATACATGATAGCGCCCTCATTTACAATCAATAAACTTTACGAATTTTTACGGGATTTAAGAGGAATTCCGTCATTTTTCACAAGGAAGGAAGACCCCGGTCCTATCCCAGAACAGCTCTTGCTCCGCCGTACATTCCGGCATCATTTCCCAGCACAGCCAGCTCGAAAATGGTATTCCTGCAAGCATGGAATGCATACTGCTTAAAGTACTTCTCCGTCGCATCTATGATGATCTGTCCCGCTCTGCTGACACCGCCGCCAATGACAAAGACCTCCGGATCCACAACCGCAGCCACCTGAGCCATGGCCAGACCCAGCTTCTTTCCAAGCTCATCAACCAGTTCCATGGAAAGGTCATCACCGGACTTTGCAGCATCGAAGATCTCCTTTGCGGAAATGTACTGCACCTCGCGAAGCTTTGAGGGACGGTCCGAATCATTCAGCGCCTTGTTCGCCATACGCACGATACCCGTAGCAGAAGCATACTGCTCAAGGCATCCCCTCTTTCCACAGTTGCAGACATCCGTCTCCGTAAGATCCATGGTCATATGTCCCACTTCACCGCCGGCTCCGTTGACACCTGCCAGCATCTTGCCGTTCAGGATGATACCGCCGCCGACACCGGTTCCAAGCGTTACCATGACGATATTTTCATGGCCCTTGCCGCCGCCCTGCCACATCTCGCCCAGAGCTGCCATATTTGCATCGTTTCCGACCTTAACCTTCATATCCAGGAGTCCGCCCAGCTCTTCAGCCGCATTGAAGACGCCCCAGCCCAGGTTCACACACTTGATCACGGTGCCGTCCTCACGAACCGGTCCCGGAACACCCATGCCGACACCGAGCACATCCTCTTTTGCGATGTTCTTCTCTGCCATCTTGGCCTTTACGGAATCCGCAATATCCCCCAGAATGTATGCGCCTCCGTCATCGGTACGCGTGGTGATCTCCCATTTCTCCAGGAGCTCCCCCTCTGCCGAGAAATAACCGATCTTCACGGTCGTTCCACCGATATCCACTCCAAATACATACTTTGCCATGATACTACCTCCACTTATCTTAAGAATTCTTCTGGATATTCTCCATTACTCTGCGGTACATTTCCTGAGCCGCATTGTAGCCCATCTTCTTCTGACGGTGGTTGACCGCCGCGGACTCAACGATAATGGCCAGGTTCCGGCCGGGACGGATCGGGATATTATGACTGACCACCTTGTTCCCCAGGAACTCCACATACTGGTCCTCCAGTCCCATCCGATCGTAATTTGCGTCCTTGTCCCACTCCTCCAGATTGATCACCAGATCGATCTGCTGGGAGATCTTCACGCACTCAACACCGAACATGGTCTTGACATCGATGATGCCGATACCGCGAAGCTCGATGAAATGCCTTGTGATGGCAGGACTCTGTCCGATCAGCTGGTCATCACTGATCTTCTTAATCTCCACCACATCATCCGCTACCAGACGGTGTCCACGCTTCAGAAGCTCCAGCGCCGCCTCGGACTTACCGATGCCGCTGTCTCCCATAATAAGCACACCCTCGCCGAATACATCCACCAGAACCGCATGGATGGAGATCCGCGGAGCCAGCTCCTCATGCAGCCAGCGAACCGCCTCATGCACGAAATTCGAAGTTGTAAACTCCGAAGAAAGCACCGGAATGCCATGCTTTCTGCCCGCCTCTACGATAAAATCATAGGGCTCGATATCCCGGCAGAACACCAGACACGGAATCGGGAACTGAAAGAGCTTGTCGAAGATCTCAATATTCTCCTCCCTGGTATGCATATCCGCAAGATAGGCATGCTCCACATTTCCACAGATCTGCACACGGGCCGAATCAAAATGCTCAAAGAACCCTGCCAGCTGCAGCGCCGGCCTGTTGATATCCGGATCCGTTATGAGAATCTTCTCCGTATCGATCTCCGGCGTGTAGTTCTTCAGGTTCAACTTCTTGATGAAATCGGATAATTTCACACTGTATTCTACTGCCATGCTACCCCCCGCTATATTGTATTTAACTGCGCCAAACCGCTCACGGCATACGCGCACCATGATTTCCTATTTTATCATACATGGCGTTTTTTTTCCATATGTGTTAGAATGATTACATGAAAGAATTCGACATCGAAGAAGAACTGAAGAAGCTCCCCCACCTCCCCGGTGTCTACCTTATGCACAGTGACAGCGAGGAGATTCTTTATGTGGGAAAAGCCACCTCTCTGCACAACCGCGTGCGTCAGTACTTCCGGAAGGGCCATGGCCACGGAGGCTCTCCGAAGATCACGAAAATGGTCTCCCAGATCGCCTATTTTGAATACATCGTTACCGGCTCCGAAATGGAAGCCCTGGTGCTGGAATGCAATCTGATCAAGGAATACCGCCCCCGATACAACACCCTGATGACCGATGACAAGGGTTATCCCTACATCCGGGTAACCATCGACGAGGCCTATCCCCGCATTCTTTACAGCCATCATATGCGCCGCGACCATTCCCGTTATTTCGGGCCCTACACCGATGCGAAGGCCGTGCATGACATCATTTTACTGGTTCAGAAGCTGTTTCGACTCCGCACCTGCAACCGGAAGCTTCCCCGTGATATCGACAAGGAACGGCCCTGCCTCTATTACCAGATCGGACAGTGCAGCGGTCCCTGCAGCAGCAGCCTGGTGTCAAGGGAAGATTATGGTGAGCAGATCCGGCAGGCCATCCGTTTCCTGAAGGGGGACACGAAGGACCTGATGTCCGAACTGAAGCAGAAAATGAAGGGCTACGCCGCGGAAATGGAGTTTGAGAAGGCCGCTGAGGTCCGGGACCTTATGGAGAGCATCTCTCACATCATGGACAAGCAGCGGATGAACGACACCAATGCAGATAACCGCGACATCGTCGCCTATGCCCGGGGCGAGAAGGACACCGTGATCACGGTTTTCTTCGTGCGTGAGGGACAGCTTCTGGGGCGCGAGAACCATCATATGTCCGCCGAGCCCGAGGAGCCGGACGATTCCGTCCTTGCCGAATTCATCAAACAGTATTACAGCAGCACACCCTATATACCGAAGGAGATCCTGACCCGGATCCCCATCCCGGATTCGGAGATCCTGCTGTCCTACCTGTCCGGGAAGAAGGGACAGAAGGTCACTCTCCTGCAGCCTCAGCGCGGAGACAAGGCAGGACTTCTGAAGCTGGCCGAGGACAACGCCCGTCTGGTTCTGGACCAGGACATGGAACGGATCAAAAAGAAGGAGAAGCGAACCATCGGCGCCGTACGGGAGATCGCAGAGATCCTGAACATCCCCAACGCCTCCCGGATGGAAGCCTTCGATATTTCCAACATTTCCGGCTATCACAGCGTTGCCTCCATGGTAGTCTTCGAGAACGGCGAACCCAGGAGAAACGCCTACCGCAAATTCCGTCTGCGGACGGTGGAGGGACCGGATGACTACGCATCCATGAAGGAGGTTCTGACCCGCCGTTATACCAACGAGAAGCTGGGGCCCCTTCCGGACGTGCTGATGATGGACGGAGGCAAGGGCCAGGTTCATATCGCGGAAATGGTTCTGGACAGCCTGGGATTGGAGATCCCTGTGTGCGGCATGGTGAAGGATGACCGCCACAGAACCCGCGGACTCTACTATAAGGACCGGGAAGTGGAATTCCCGAAAGGCAGTGAAGCCATGCACATGGTCACCGCCCTGCAGGATGAGACCCACCGTTTTGCCATCACCTACCACCAGCTGCTTCGCAGCAAGGGTCAGGTGCATTCGATCCTGGATGACATTCCCGGAGTCGGCGAGAAACGGCGGCGCGCTCTGCTCCTCCATTTCAGAACCATTGAAGCCCTGCAGAATGCCGATGAGGAGGAGATTGCCTCTCTTCCGGAAATGGACCGCCGCACGGCCCAGGCCGTCTTCCGCTTCTTCCACCCGGAGAACCAGGATGACGGATCACATTTTCTATGATATAATATCCGAAATCAAAACCAAACGACAACGAGGACTGCCATGGGACGTTTTCTCTATCCAAACGAATACTACTCTTCCACCTATGCCATCGATTTCGAGCAGCTTTACAGTCTCGGATACCGCGGCATTCTTTTCGACATTGACAACACTCTGGTCCCCCACGACGCCATGTCGGACGAACGCAGCCGCGCTCTGCTGAAAAGGCTCCGGGAGATCGGTTTCTCCGTCTGCTTCGTCTCCAACAACGACGAACCGCGGGTTGCGAATTTCGTCGCAGAGCTTCACGTTGACGGACTGGATGACCCGCAGTACATTTATAAAGCTGCAAAGCCGAGATCGAAAGGATATCTGGAAGGAGTCAGGAAGATGAACCTTCGTCGCGGTCAGGTCCTCTTCGTCGGAGACCAGCTCCTGACGGATATCTGGGGCGCGAATAACGCCCGCCTCCCCTCCATCCTGGTACAGCCGGTGGCAAAGGAGACCAAGCTTCAGATCAAGCTGAAGCGCATCCTGGAGAAGCCTGTACTGTGGAGATACCTGAAGAAACATACCCTTAAGGGGCAGGCGTAACACATACCAAACGGGGTCAGACCCCATTACAGAATTGTTACATCAGTATGTAACAGTTCTGTAATGGGGTCTGACCCCGTTTAGGTTTTTGCTGCGAAGAACCACAGCACAGCGTTACAGGAGGACTGATATCCTCACATCCTTAGAGGATATCTGCTCTGAGCTTCTTAAGTACCTGGAAGCTCTTGGTTCTTAATTCCTCTGCCTCAAATAACGAAAGCATCGTGTCGATGTCGAATTTACTCTTCATCACTGTATCCAGCCAGTCATTGATATAGGATTTTACATAGTCTACATTTTCCTCAGACTTATCCTTCAGGGAATTC
>CADBRW010000079.1 GCA_902797155.1 uncultured Lachnospiraceae bacterium | reverse complement strand
GCGATCAATACCCCACCTCTGCGTTATACACGGTTCCGTCCACCGCATTGATCTCCAGAAAACTTCCTTCCGTAGCAAGCTTTCCGTTCTCATCATAGCAGGAGCCGCAGAAACTCCATACCGGCACCAACAGCGCCTTCTCAAATTCATTTTGCTCCGTGACTCTCGCATATCGGAGACTGATTTCATCGATCTTAAAGCTGTAATGCGATACCTGACTCTCTTTTGCCTCCTCCTCGGACAGTGTCAGAAGCGAATCAAACATGGTGCTGTGATTCAGCGCTTCCAGCTGGCTCTTCTCGTAGATGCTTTTTATCTCATTAAAGTCCAAAAGCTTTCCGTCTTCTACCACGGTTTCCTCTACCTTCAGCGGATCACTGACCGCCAGGCCGATGATGCCGTTATCATTTACATATACCTCGACCACTTCGCCGAACCAGACGCGCTTGCCGCCACGATATGTATACTTCTCACCGAAATCCTGAAGCACATTTCCGTTTATGGAGCGTTCGAATATGATATGCCAGGCCTTCCCCAGCAGGAATTCGTATCCGTACTTTCCGTCCGCATCCCTGCCGTCATTCAAATGCTCCAGGTCGGTGATGTATTCTTCCTGCACCACCGTCGGTGCGTACTCCCCGGTCAGGCCAATAGTCTTCAGCAGTTCCTCCGCCTGACGGGTCGCATCTTCCCTGGTTACCTGATTCGTTTCCTTCGTACTGATCCGCACCGTGCAACCCTTGAAATCCGGATCCGTGCTTCCGTCTCCCTGCCACTGGATCTCCCCGTCCTCCAGGGTCACCGGGGTCATCTTCGACGGCATTCCCACCGGAGGACTCGGATTCTTCTCGGTGTTGAACACGTAATCCTCACCCTTCTCCACCGGCCAGCTGTAAATATTATTTCCCGGAAGAACCAGGCCGGACCGAACTCGGTAGTCCTGACTCTTCCAGAATTTCAGAGAACTTCCGTAACGATCGGAATTCGTCACGCAAAGGCTCGCATAAGATCCGTCCTTCCCGTCCGTAACCCCGTAGAAAAGCTCTCCGTCCGGCATAAGATCCATATAGTATTTCTGAAAACTTTCCAGGTCTCCTTTTTTCTGAGCCCCAGTCTTCACCGATTCCAGTTTTGTGTCTACCGGATATGTTCCGATCTCTGAAGAGGGGACCTTTCCCCGTATATCCCATGCCGGATCCGGCTCTTCTCCCCTGGCTATGCAATCCTCCTCCCAGGGATCGTAGAGCCGGGTCCCGTCATACAGCTGTGTATCACGCAGCAACGCTTCCTTCGCCTTCGTAAGAAGCGTATCGTCAATGGTTCCTCTCGTCACAGACAGGATTGGATATGCATCACATTCCGCCACCAGCACCGGTGCGTCCACGTCCACCTTCATCAGCTTATTTTCACTTGCAAAAGAGGTCGTAAGCCGGTCGATCTCCCTTAGATCGGAAGCCTTTCCCTCCTCTGCCTTCGCACCGTCGGTGGTATAATCCCCGATCTTCGCAGGCTCCGGCTCTCCACTGCTTTCGCTCGAAAATGCTCCCTGCTCTGCCTGTTTCACCAGGTTCCGGGCATTCTTCGAGGTATCGATGGGAGCACGCCTCGTTGTCGGTTCCTCCGCCGATCCGCAGCCCGCCAGCGATGCCGCCAGCATAACCGCTGCCACAGCCGCCGCCAGCCGTCTTCTTCTGTATCCTTTTCCGAGTCTTTTCCCGAATTCTCTTCCACAATTTCTTTGATCCATGCTTCTGCCTCCTATTCCATACTTCGCACGCATACGTGCTCCCGTAGATCATCTCTGTGATCAGAGCATACATCACAGTCTGTGAGCAAGTATTCCGAAAAATGTAAACGAAATGTAAATCATGGCATAGAAACCTCAGCCGTCGTCCCTTCTCCCACCTGACTTTCGATCTTCATCTTCGCTCCCAGCTTCTCCAGGATCAGCTTCGTCAGGGAGAGCCCCAGGCCGGCGCTGCCTTCCTCCCGGGACCTGGATTTATCCACCATGTAAAACGGCTCCGTAATGGCATCCAGTTCCTCCGCCGGGATTCCGATGCCCTCATCACGGACGGTAAACACCCCATCCTTCCATACGAGCCACACCCGGCCGCCCTCGTGGCTGGCCTTGATGGCATTATCTACCAGATTGATGAGCACATCGCGGATGAGATCTTCGTCGGTGTGTACCACATCTCCCCGTCCATCATCCTCATCACCATCACCCGGAACGATCTCGCACACCAGCCGCACATCCCGCTCCCTGCATTTCACGGCCACCGTCTCCTCCACACCGCGGAAGAGTTCCGCCACATCCACGTCCGTCTTCTCCACCGCCTCCCCCTCTGCCAGGTTCAGCAGCTGCATCATTTTATTGGACAGCCTCCCCAGTCGTTTGGTCTCGGTGTAAATGTAATACAGTGCCTCACTCTGCTGTTCTTCTGACAGCTTCGTAGTGAGCAACGTCTCCGCATAGCCCGCGATGGCAGTCATGGGCGTCTTCAGCTCATGGGACAGATTCCCCATCATCAGGGTCTTTCGTTCCTCCGAT
>CADBRW010000078.1 GCA_902797155.1 uncultured Lachnospiraceae bacterium | reverse complement strand
CCACAACGTTTGAACTAAATGAGCTTATCAGGTCCTCCATTCCCGCCCGCGCCAGGCGGAATGGAGGGCACCCCTCCAAACAGACCTTCCAGGCAATCCGGATCGCACTCAACCGGGAGCTGCAGGTTCTGGAGGATTCCATGGATCAGATGATCGACCGCCTTTCTTCGGGAGGAAGGCTCTGTATCATCACCTTCCATTCATTGGAAGACAGGATCGTAAAACAGGCGATGAGAAGGGCAGAGAACCCGTGCATCTGTCCGCCGGATTTTCCGGTCTGTGTATGCGGAAGGGTATCACAGGGAAAGGTGATCACCCGCAAGCCCATCCTTCCGGATGAGGAGGAGCAGGAACAGAATCCGAGATCCAAGAGTGCAAAGCTGCGGGTATTTGAGAAGAAGTAGAAGGGGAAGTTTTAGTGGAGAGAGAGAGAACCGTCCGCGAACTTTATTATGTTGATGGCAGCACGGTCAGGAAGCGTCAGGCTTCCGCGGCGCCGGCTCCCAGGAGACGGCCTGAGCCGGAGCAACCGGCCAGGAGGAAGGCTCCCAGGACCTACCGCAGTGCGGCGATCCGGGCGGAGAAGTCCCTCTATTTCAGCAAGGGCTACGCTTTCACCCTTATTCTGGCAGTGATCCTGATGCTGGGGTGCTGCACATTTATGTTGATCGTCCAGACCAGAGTCAGTGAACAGGAACGCAGGATATCCTCCATGCAGTCCGAGATTCAGGACCTGGAAGCAAATAATGCAGCTTATGAGGATTCGCTGGAAAGCAAGTATTCATTGGATAAGATCTATGAGGTTGCAACCAAGGATCTGGGCATGGTATACTCTCAGAAAGGACAGATCGTTTACTACGAGAGTGCAAATGAAGACTATGTAAAACAGTTAAAGGATGTTCCTGAGGCAAAATAATTGTCTCAGGACTTCGCTTTGTGTTAAGGCATTTTATATGAAGAAGAAAAAGAGAAAAGTATTCCTGCGAAGGATGCGCCACAAGCTTCTCCTTATGATGATTGTCCTGACGGCACTGTTTGCGGTCCTGATCGGGACACTGGTATATATTAACACGAGCAAGGGCGCAAGATATGAAAAAGAGGTTCTCAGTCAGAAGAACTACGAAAGCATCACCGTTCCGTACCGGAGGGGTGATATTTTGGACTGTAACGGAACCGTCCTGGCCACCAGCAACAAGATCTACAGCCTGATCATCGAGCCGAAGAACATCCTCAGGGATGAGAAGAAGCGGGCGGCCACCACCGACGCGCTGGTTAAATATTTTGGTGTCACCAAGGAGGAGATCGACGGATTCCTGGAGGATTCCAAGTCCCTCTACAAGGTGGTAAAGAAGCACCTTTCCTACGAGGAGGTAAAGGCCTTCAATGATTACAAGGATTCCTCGGACGGTGAGGACGTCACCGGTGTCTGGTTTGAGGAGGGCTATACCAGAGTTTATCCCTACAAGGAACTGGGATGCCATATGCTGGGCTTTGTGGTCAGCGGAAATGAGGGTATCGGCGGCCTGGAGGGAAGCTACAACGATGAGCTGAACGGCACCAACGGAAGAACCTATGCCTTCCTGAATGACAGCTATAATCTGGAGCGGACCACGGAGCCTGCAACCAACGGCTACACTCTGGTCACCTCCATCGATACGGAGATCCAGAAGATCGTTCAGAAGAACTCTCTGGAGCTGCAGAAGAAGATGAATCCGAAGAACATTTCCGTTCTCGTGATGCGTCCCAAGACCTGCGAGGTGCTGGCGATGTACAATCTTCACCAGTACGATCCCAACGATGCGTACAATGTGGATGCCACACGCTATCAGTTCCCGGAAATGTCGGATGAGGAATTCAAGGCCTACGAGGAAAAAATGACGGACGAGCAGCGCCTGGATGCTCTGAATGAGGTCTGGCGTAATTTCGTCCTCAGCGATACATTTGAACCCGGATCCACCTATAAGACCTTCGTGCTCTCCGGAGCACTGGAGGAGGGTGTTCTCCAGGGAGATGAGACCTTCTACTGTGACGGACACCAGCAGGTGGCTGACTGGGATATCTACTGCTCCGAGCACGCCGGACACGGAACTCTGGATCTGTCGGGAGCGCTGGCGTATTCCTGCAACGACTGTTTCATGCAGATCGGCGCGCTGATGGGGCGGACGATCTTCGCAAAGACCCAGAGCAATTTCGGCTTCGGCATGCGGACCGGTATCGACATTTACGGCGAGATGGGAAATGATTCCCTGGCAACTCTGGTTTACAACGAAGAGAAGCTGAATGAGGTTGAGCTTGCAACCTCGGCTTTCGGACAGGGCGTATCGGTCACCATGATGCAGCTGGGAACCGCCTTCTGTTCCGCCATCAACGGTGGATACTATTATCAGCCCAACCTGGTTCGCCGTATCGTGGACGAGAACGGCAACCTGATCAAGAACTATGACAATATCCTTGTGCGCAGGACCATTTCCGAGCAGACCTCCGCGAAGATCCGCGAGATGCTGCAGGGCGTGGTTGAGAACGGTACCGGATGGCGTACGGCCATCGAGGGCTACACCATCGGCGGAAAGACCGGAACGGCCGAGAAGCTGCCGAGAAATACGGGCAAGTTCATCCTGTCCTTTATCGGCTTTGCTCCGGTGGAGGATCCCGAAGTTGTGATCTACTGCGTCGTGGATGAACCGGATGTTCCGGAGCAGGATATGAGCGGTGCGGGCACCATGCTGTTCCAGATGATCGCCTCGGACCTGTTCCCGTATATGAACATTTACAAGACCAACGATATGGATCCGGCTGACGTAAAGAAGGTGGATGAAAATGTGAGTCCCACCTTTGTAGAGGGCAGCCCCACGGATGACAATGTGGCACCCGGTGCACAGCAGAATGAAGAGGACGCTGACGCCGAGGAAACGGAGAAGACGGACGAGGGCGAGGACGCCGGTGACGAAGAAACCGGTGAGGAAGGCGATGAGTCCGGTGAGACGGAGGAAGGCTCCGACGGCGACGCGGAGGACCCCGGAGGCGGTGAGGAAGCCGGCGACGGGGAGGATACCGGATAGGATAAAAACGGGATTTCGGCAGCACGTATGCTGCATCTGCAGGCAAAGGGGCAGGCAAAGGCCCCGGATGAAAATGTGGGGACATTTCATTTCAAAACATCAGATGCAGCAGTGCTGATCCCTTTACGGGTGCCAAGCAATTGGCACCCGAATATTGCGAAAGACAGGAGATTACGATGAAGGACAAGAAGGTTATCGTGGCAGGAGCAGGAAAGAGCGGAGTCAGCTCTGCGGGATTACTCCTCAGAAACGGTGCGGATGTGATTCTGTTCGACCAGAATGAGTCTTTGGATAAGGAGGCACTTTTTCGGAATTTCGGAAGCCCTGAACGGGTAGAGCTGTGTCTGGGAAGTATGCCCATGGAGAAGATCCGCGAGGCGGACCTGATGGTCATCAGTCCCGGGATCGCCCTGGATGCACCCTTTGTGAACCGTGTGCGGGATGCCGGTGTTCCCATCTGGGGAGAGATCGAGCTGGCGGCACATTTTAATAAGGGACGGGTTGCCGCCATCACCGGAACCAACGGAAAGACAACCACCACGACCCTGGTGGGCGAGATCTTCAAGGCTTTGAAGAAGGACAGCCTGGTTGTGGGAAATATCGGAACTCCCTTTGCGCAGTTTGCGGATTCCACTCAGCCCGGTCAGCTGATCGCAGCGGAGATCAGTTCCTTCCAGCTGGAGACCATACATGATTTCCATCCGGAGGTTTCTGCAGTCCTCAATCTGACACCGGATCATCTGAACCGTCATTATACCTTTGAGAATTATGCCGCTGCAAAGATGCGGATCACGGAGAATCAGACCAAGAGTGACTTCTGCGTAATGAATTACGATGACCCGGAAGTACGTGCGCGTGCAGAGGCTCTGACAAATGTTGAAGTGGTATATTTCAGCCGCCTTTCCGAGCTGAGGACAGGCGTATATGTGAGGGACGGATATATCGTGATCCGTGAGACGGAGAGAGAGACGAATGTGCTTCCGATCTCCGATATTCGGATCCTGGGAGATCACAATATTGAGAATGTGCTTGCAGCCGTTGCCATCACCTACAAGATGGGTGTACCGATCTCCGTGATCAGGGATACGGTTGAGGCGTTCCGAGGTGTGGAGCACAGGATCGAGTTCGTTCGAAAGACAGGAGGAGTTGATTATTTCAATGACTCCAAGGGGACGAATCCGGATGCGGCCATCAAGGCCATCCGTGCCATGCGTTCACCCACTCTGCTGATCGGCGGAGGGTACAATAAGAATTCGACCTATGATGAATGGATCGAGGCCTTCGAAGGGAAGGTCCGTTACCTGGTATTGCTGGGTGAGACGGCACAGGCCATTGCGGACTGTGCGAAGCTGCACGGCTTCAGTCAGGTGGTCTTTGTGGACAGCCTGGAGGAGGCGGTGAAATTCTGTAAGGATCACGCGCGCCCGGGAGATTCGGTGCTTCTTTCACCGGCCTGCGCAAGCTGGGATATGTTCAAGAGCTATGAGGAGCGCGGAGATCTGTTTAAGCAATATGTAATGCAACTGGAGGAGTAAGGATTTGGCGACCGGAAAGAGAAAGAGAATCTTGATACGCGGGACGTATTTTGATTATCCGTCTCTCTTTCTGATTGTTTTTTTACTGCTGTTCGGCCTGATGATGGTCTACAGCATCAGCTCCTACAAGGCCAGCGTGAGCATCGGAGACAGCGCGTATTATGCCAAGAGACAGCTGCTCTTCGGCGGTGTGGGATTCATCGTCATGCTGCTGGTGTCCAAGATCCGTTATCAGATCCTTCGGACCTGGAGCATGGTGATCATCATCCTGACGGTGCTGCTTCTGCTGTCCGTCTTCGTGATAGGTAAGGCAAGTAACGGTTCCACGAGGTGGATCAATATCGGCGTTATCTCTTTCCAGCCGTCAGAGATCGCCAAGCTGTCGCTGATCATTTATACGGCACATATCTGTACTGCGAAAAGCGGATATCTGAAGACCTTTATCGGAACGGCCATCGTCATGCTGATCCCCATTGGCTGCGTGGTCATCATAGCGGTGGAGAACCTTTCCACAGCCGTGATCTGTGCGGTCATTGTGATCGCCATCTGGTTCGTGGCGACGCCCAAACCTATTTATCTGCTTTTTGTAGCCATAGGCGGGGCCCTGTTCCTATACCTCTTCATCACGTTTTTCAGCTATCGTGGTGACCGTCTGGAGGCATGGAGGGATCCGGAGCATTCCGCAAACGGTTATCAGACCATGCAGGCTCTGTATGCCATCGGTTCCGGAGGGCTCTTCGGAAGGGGGCTGGGGCAGAGCGTGCAGAAGCTTGGGTATATCCCCGAGGCTCACAACGACATGATCTTCTCTGTGGTATGTGAGGAGCTGGGTATCATCGGCGGAGCGGCGCTGATCATCGTCTTTGTTCTGCTGCTATGGAGATTCCGATTTATAGCGGAGGGGGCGCCGGACCGGTTCGGGGCACTGCTGGTAGTGGGAGTGATCGCCCATCTGGGCTTCCAGGTGATCCTGAATATCAGCGTTGTGACGAACCTG
This sequence comes from uncultured Lachnospiraceae bacterium, assembly GCA_902797155.1. Classification (GTDB taxonomy): domain Bacteria; phylum Bacillota; class Clostridia; order Lachnospirales; family Lachnospiraceae; genus Eubacterium_Q. The sequence continues at coordinate 1,468 of CADBRW010000078.1, read as the reverse complement.
CTGCCCAATACCGGTGTTACACTTCCATTTATCAGTTACGGAGGTTCCTCCCTAAGCTTCCTCCTATTGGAGCTGGGAGTTGTGCTATCCGTGTCACGCCAGATCGTTCCCATCGGGAATGAGAAGGAGGTGGCGCGTTGAAGAAAAGACTGATCATTCTTTCCGTCATATTTGTCCTTCTGGGAGGGGCTGCATACTATGTCAGCACCTTCAAGCTGGAGAAGGTTCAGGTGGGCGGTTGTGTCCTTTCCTCTGAGGATAAGGTGCGTCAGACCGTGGAAGAGGAAGCACCCCTTGGGAACATCCTGCTTCTCTGGCTGAAGAACAAGCTGAGCCCCATTCAGGACATTCCGTTTGTGGCAAAGCTGGATATCGAATTTGTAGATAAGAATACCCTTGCGGTTACGGTCTATGAGAAATCTGTGGCAGGCTGTATCGAGTACATGGACAGTTATGTCTATTTCGACCGGGACGGCATCGTGCTGGAGACCACTCCGGAACAGAAGGAAGGGGTTCCCACCATAGACGGACTGGATATCAATGTGTGGAAGCTGAATGAGGCGCTTCCGGTGCAGGATAAGGACCGCTTCGGCATGATCCTGAACATCACACAGCTGGTTGAAAAGTACGGACTTTCCATTGACCGGATCATGTTCACCCGGGAAGGAGAGATCGTTCTCCGACACAAGGAAATCGATATAGAGCTGGGAGACGGAAGCTATCTGACCAATCAGATGATGAATCTGGGAAGTATCCTGATGGGCCTGGAAGGAAAGCGCGGAACTCTTTATATGAAGGACTTTCAGTCGGATACTTCGACGGCCAGCTTTAAGGAAAAATAGACAAAAAAATACATTTTCCTGTTGCAGAATCACGGAAAAACAATTATCATATATGATGTATGATTAAAAGCAGATGACTATATTTTAGTTTTTATATTAAGGAGGAAGAAACCTTGCTTGAGATTAAGTCCAATGATGAAAAGACACCCGCTCGTATTCTTGTGATCGGAGTCGGTGGTGCAGGAAACAATGCAGTGAACCGAATGATCGATGAGAATGTTGAGGGCGTGGAGCTGATAGCGATCAATACAGATAAGCAGGCACTGTCTCTCAGCCGTGCAACCACGAAGATCCAGATCGGTGAGAAGCTGACCAAGGGTCTCGGTGCAGGAGCTAAGCCGGAGATCGGCGCAAGTGCTGTTGAAGAGAATAGAGAAGAGATCAATGATATCATTAAGGATTCCGATATGGTATTCGTAACCTGCGGTATGGGCGGGGGTACCGGAACCGGTGCAGCTCCCGTTGTTGCAGAGATCGCACGGAACCTGGGCATCCTGACAGTCGGCGTTGTTACAAAGCCCTTCTCCTTCGAAGGAAAGCCGCGTATGAACAATGCCATGAACGGTATCGCAAAGCTTCGTGAGAATGTAGATACCCTGATCGTGATCCCGAACGACAAGCTGCTT
>CADBRW010000077.1 GCA_902797155.1 uncultured Lachnospiraceae bacterium | reverse complement strand
TCTGCTATATAATCCGCAAGTCGTTGTTTCATATTTCTCCAATCCTGTATCTGTCCCGGAAATGACCGGTCGTGTCATTCCGATTCCTACGTAAAATCAAACGTCAGCTGTCCTGTCGCCGGCATGTCTCCCAGGATCCCCAGCTCCGCCATCTTGTCGATCACAGTGCCGGACAGCTTCGCCCGGCTCTTCAGCTCTGCCTGTGACAGGAATATACCGTCCTTGGCGGCTTCCTTCAGCTGTGTGGCAGCCGCATCACCCATGCCGTCGATGGATGAAAAACTGGGCATGATCTTTCCGTCAATGATCTGGAAGTACTTATCATCTGCCCGATAAATGTCGATGGGCATAAACTCCAGTCCCCGGGCATACATTTCCTGTACGATCCTCATGTCACGGATGGAATCATCGTCCTTCGCCGACTTCTCAAACTTCTCCTTCTTCTGCAGCGCATGGAGCTCTCTGTCCAGCCGGTCCCTGCCCTGGCACATGGTCTCATAGGAGAAGGCCTTTGCACGGATGCTGAAGAAGGCCGCATAGTACGCCAGCGGATAATGCACCTTAAAATATGCCACGCGCCATCCCATCATAACGTAAGCCACAGCATGGGCCTTCGGGAACATGTACTTGATCTTCTCACAGCTTCCCATATACCATTCCGGCACATCGTGCTCCGCCATCATTTCCTTCCAGCCGTCCCATTTGTCACACTGTTTCTTCGCCACCTTGCCCTTCCGGACATTCTCCATGATGCTGAAGGCATCTCCCGAAGGGAGCCCCATATGCATCAGGTAAACCATGATGTCATCACGGCAGCAGATGGCAGAGGACAGCTTACAGGTTCCTGACTGGATCAGGTCCTGGGCATTTCCCAGCCACACATCCGTTCCATGGGAAAGGCCGGAGATCCGCACCAGATCCGAGAAGCTCTCGGGATTGGCATCGATGACCATCTGCATGGCGAAATCCGTTCCGAACTCCGGGATGCCCAGGCAGCCCAGCTTCGTCCCGTCGATATCGTCCGGGGTGATCCCCAGCGCCTCCGTACCGTGGAAGAGCGACATTACCTCCGGATCGTCCAGAGGAACCTTCTTCGCATCCAGACCCGTCAGATCCTCCAGACGACGGATCATGGTGGGATCATCATGTCCGAGGATATCGAACTTCAGCAGGTTATGATCAATGGAATGATATTCAAAATGTGTCGTTATCTGATTCGAAGTCATGTCGTTCGCCGGCTTCTGGATCGGTGTAAAGCTGTAGATTTCTTCCGTATCCGGCATAACGATGATCCCTCCGGGGTGCTGGCCGGTAGACCGCTTGACACCCAGACAGTGCCCTACGATACGCTCCATTTCCGCCTGCCGCATGGTGATCCCTCGACGTTCACAGAAGCCCTTTACGTAACCGAAAACGGTCTTCTCCGCATAGGTCGTAATGGTTCCGGCACGGAAGGCATGATCCTCACCGAACATCTCACCGATGAAGGCATGGGCCTTGGGCTGATAATCGCCGGAGAAATTCAGGTCGATATCCGGTTCCTTATCTCCCTTGAATCCCAGGAAGGTCTCGAAGGGAATATCATGTCCCTCCTTGATCAGCTTATGTCCGCACTTCGGGCAGTCCCGGTCCGGCATATCACAGCCGGACATACCCGAGTAGGACTTCACCTCTTCGGAATCAAAATCCACAAAATGACACTCCGGACAGATGTAATGCGGTGACAGCGGGTTCACCTCCGTGATACCTGCCATGGTGGCCGCAAAGGAGGATCCCACAGAACCCCGGGAGCCTACCAGATAGCCGTCAGCATTGGACTTCCAAACCAGCTTCTGTGCGATGATATACATCACGGAATAACCGTTGTTGATAATGGAATCCAGCTCCTTATTCAGACGTTCGGACACGATAGTCGGAAGCTCCGGTCCGTAGATCTCATGAGCCTTTGATTCACAGATATCCCTCAGGGTCTTATCGGAATTCTCGATCACAGGCGGGCACTTGTCCGGCCGCACCGGTGAGATCCGTTCGATCATATCGGCGATCTTATTCGTATTGCCGATCACGACCTCCTTCGCCAGATCCGAATCCAGATAGCTGAACTCTGCCAGCATCTCCTCCGTGGTCCGGAAGTAGAGCGGCGGCGTCCGAAGCATTTCATTCGACAGCGGGCTCTCACCCTCCGCTATGGGGATGAGCTTCACATTTTTATCCTTCTTCGGCCCCTTATCCTTACTGCCCTCCTGGATGATGCTTCGATAGGCCGCATCCTCGGGATCCAGGAAATGTACGTCTCCGGTGGCAACCACCGGTTTCCCGAATTCCTTTCCCAGGGCAATGATCTTCTTGTTCAGATCCTGCAGATCCTGCTCCGACTCCACCGCCGCAACCTTACTGTCTTCGATGAGGTGCCGGTTGTTGGCGTTGGGCTGGATCTCCAGATAATCATAAAAGCTGACGATCCGCGCGATCTCCTCATCGCTCCGTCCGTCCAGAAGTGCCTGATACAGCTGGCCCCGTGCACAGGCAGTACCCAGCAGCAGTCCCTCGCGATGCTTTTGGATCTCGCTGAGAGGAATACGCGGCACCCTGTTAAAATACTTTATATGTGCATCCGATATCAGACGGTACAGATTCACACGTCCTGTCTCATTGCGTACCAGAATGGTTCCATGGAAGGTGTGGGCCTTATGGATGGCATCCACAGACTCATGTCCCAGGCGGTCCAGCTCCTCAACGGAGTGGATGCCCTTCTCATGCAGCATCTTCATCAGCTCCACGAAGATCTTGGCAGTTACATCCGCGTCATCGCAGGCCCTGTGGTGATGAGCATTTACCACACCGAAATGCTTGCAGAGACGGTCCAGTGTATATCTGCCCAGCTGTGGCAGCAGCACGTAGGACAGGGTCATGGTATCCAGTCCCGTAAAGGGATAGGGCAGACCCAGTTGGTTGCAGTTCTCCTGGATAAAGCCTGTATCAAATGTGGCGTTGTGGGCCACCAGGATCGCATCCTTCGCAAACTCCAGGAACTTCGGCAGGATCACATCGATGGTGGGTGCCTGCATGACCATATCATCCGTAATGGATGTGAGCTGTGTGATCTCGTAGGGGATGGGTTCCTCCGGATTGATAAACTCCGAAAAACGTCCTGTCTCACGCCCTGCGGCATCCACCCGCACCGCACCGATCTCAATGATCCTGCAGCGCTTCATGGAAAGACCCGTGGTCTCTATATCGAAGACCACATACTCCTGCTTCTCGTCAAACATTTCCCCATGACCGTTCATGGTGAGATCCTTCAGGTCATCCACAAAATAACCCTCAAGACCGTAGATCACCTTGAAGTCCGGATCCTTCTCGATGGCATGATTTGCTACGGGGAAGGCCTGCGCCACGGCATGATCCGTGATTGCCAGCGTATTCATCCCCCATTTCTTTGCCCGTTTGATGGCCTGGCCGATATCCAGAACACTGTCGCTCTCCGAGAAGCCTGTATGCAAATGTAACTCCACGCGTTTCTCAGACGCTCCGTCTTCCCTTACCGTACGGAAGTCCGAAGCAGGCTTGATGCCTGTTATGGACATAAACCCAAGCTCCCGGGAATAGGAATCGTAATCCACGGTTCCCTTCAGCTTATAGAATTTCCCCTGCTTAAAATCTTCCAGGAACAGGTCCTTGTCATCAGGCTTCAGGAACACCTTGAAGCTGATGGTATCCGTATCATCCGTGATATTGCAGAGAAGAAGGAAATTCCCGCTGCGAAGCTCCCGTTCCTCAAGTGAAAGAAGCTGTCCGCATACGCAGACCTCTCCCATGGAGGGCTCCTTCAGGGTACTGATGGCCACACAGTCACCTTCCACATTTCGGCCATAGATACAGTCCGGATCAAATCCCCGTCCCTGAAAACGTCCCTTCCCCTTTGCTCCGCCTCCGAAGCTGCCTGAACGGTTGGGCATACCCGGTCTTGCCGGCCGTTCCTTCTTTCCGTTCTTTGAAGCATCCTTTGCAGCCTCCTCTGCCGCGGACCTGCCGTCCGTCCCGTCGGCTTTCTCCTCCGCAGCAGCTTCCTCCGCCTTCTTTTCTGTATCCTCAGCCATCTCCTTCGCCAGGGCAGCCTCCGAATCCCATGCTGTTTTTTCGGTATAGGAAAAAGACACGCTGATGGACATACCGAAGCGTGTCAGAAAAGTATTCTCAAAAAAAGCCCTGATCTCCTTCTCCCTGCTTCTGGCCAGATCCGTATCCGTCATGGACAGATGAAGGTTCTGTCCCTCCATCTCATAACCGCCCTTTTTCACCAGGCGGTAGGATACGTGATTCTCCTTGGAAAGCTCCAAAAGAAGGCTGGGCATATAAAGCTCCACCAGCTTCCCGGCCGTATATGCGCCGGAAAGCAGATACCGCTCACAAAGCTTCACCTTAAAGCGGGAAAACTGTCCGAACAGAAATGTCCGGATCTCCTCCTCCGCTCTGTAAATGATCTCTTTTTCGATAAGATGGGTCGACTCCAGATAGATCTCCATCCTCTGCTTCTCATTGTACATGACGACCCGTGTCACCATGACATCCTGCATCATGCGGTCAACCGCCGGTGAAAATGTGATATCCGGAAAGACCTCCTGTATTTTCTGTTCTGCCATTCAATATAACCCCAAATCTACTGCTGCATCCGCAGCTTCTCCAATTCCTCCCGGAGGGCAGGAAGGATCTCACTCTCCGGAACCTTCCGAAGGATCTCTCCATGCCGGAACAGGAGACCTTCTCCGTCTCCTCCGGCCACTCCCAGATCAGCTTCCCTGGCCTCTCCCGGTCCATTTACAACACATCCCATAACGGCTACCTTCGCCGTGATATCCGGATACTCCTCCACCATACGCTCTACCTGATTGGCCAGACCGATCAGGTCGATCTTCGTCCTTCCGCAGGTGGGACAGCTGACAAGGGTGATCCCCTCCTTCCGGATCCCCAGGGTTCTGAGGATCAGCTTCGCCGTACGGATCTCCTCCACCGGATCCCCTGACAGAGAGACACGGATGGTATCCCCGATCCCTGCTCCCAGGATCATTCCCAGCCCCACTGAAGACTTGATATTACCGCTCCAAAGCGTTCCCGATTCCGTAATGCCCACATGCAGCGGATAATCCGTCTGCTGGCTTACAAGCCGGTGGGTCTCCACGCTCATGGGAACATCCGAAGACTTGATACTGATGACAATGTCATGGAAATCCAGCTCCTCCAGCATGCGCACCTTGTCCATGGCGCTCTCCACGATCCCTTCGGCCGTCACGCCACCGTACTTCTCCACCAGAGACTTCTCCAGGGAACCGCTGTTCACACCCACACGGATCGGAACACGGTAATGCTTTGCCGCATCCACCACCTTCTTCAGATTCTCGGGGCCGCCGATATTTCCCGGATTGATCCGGATCTTGTCTGCGCCGTGCTCCATGGCACGGATGGCCAGCTTGTAATCGAAATGAATATCCGCCACGATGGGGATATGGATCTGTTCCTTGATCTTATCAAACGCGTCCGCTGCCGCCTCCGTATTCGCCGTACTGCGGATGATCTCACAGCCGGCCTTCTCCAACGCCAGGATCTGCGCAACCGTAGCCTCAACGTCAGCAGTCTCCGTATTCGTCATGGACTGAATGGCTATCGGATTTGTTCCGCCGATCGCCACATCCCCGATCCGTACTTCTCTTGTCTTTCGTCTCTCTATCATATCCTACCCCCTCAAAAACAAGACCTTTCCTGTCATGCTCTGATCATTTGTGTTCTTCAACGATGTCGCGGAAGGGAACACGGCGGCATTGCATAATCATGCGCGTCACTTTGCATCACATGAACAGCTTCCGTATATCGTTGAAGAACACAAATACCATCAGCAGCATGAGCAGCACAAATCCGATGAAGTTAACGATCATTTCCTTATCCTTCGGCACCTTCTTACGGGTCACGGCCTCAATGACGAGGAACAGGATCCGCCCGCCGTCCAGGGCGGGAATGGGCAGAAGGTTCATGATCCCCAGGTTGGCGGACACCAGCACCATAAAGCTGATGATACTGAGGATCGCGTTCTTCGTTCCGCCTTCCTCCTCCGCCTGGTCGATCACCTCGCTCATCATATTTCCGATCCCCACCGGTCCGGACAGGTCATTCACCGAAGCCTTTCCGGTGAACAGCATCTTCACCGAAGTGATAGCCGTCTTGATCTGGAACTTCACCTCGATCACCGAATAGTACAACTCTTCCCCAAAGCTCTTGGATTCCCTTGGCTGGGAGGTGATCCCGAACATATAGTTCTGTTCCTTCGTAAGATGAAGGGTGGTTTCGTAGGTCTTTCCGTCACGGAGATAGGTTACCTCCACGGGCTGGGTCAGATCCTCCACCTGCCGGAACAGAGTGACCTCACGGAAAAGGCTGATGCTGCTTCCGTTCAGCTTGATGATCTCGTCACCGGGCTCCAGTCCTGCCACCTCTGCGGCGCTTCCCTTTGCCACCTCGGTGATCACCGGAGGATCCAGCAGATAGAAATGTGCCGTGGCTATGGACAGTATCAGTGCCAGAAGGAAGTTGAACAACGGTCCCGCCAGGGTGACGGACAGCCTTGCCAGAACGGATTTGCTCTGGAAGGAGCCCTCCATCTCCGTATCCTCCCCGTCCTGTCCCGCCATCAGGCAGTAGCCTCCGATGGGCAGCAGCCGGACGGAATACTGTGTTTCCTTCTTTCCGAACTTCATGATAGCCGGGCCCATGCCGATGGCAAATTCATTCACCCGGATATGATTCAGTTTTGCAAAGAGAAAATGTCCGAATTCGTGTACAAACACGATGACGCCGAACATTATGATGATCGCAATTATCTTTAACATGGTCTTATCTTTCTTTTCTCAGGATTCTTCGTTTTGTCCTAAATGACATCATCCGAAGTGCTCAGCCAGTCTGCGGACGGTGTCCGCCTCCTCGGCCAGGATCTCCTCCACGCCGGGCTCCGCCGCCTTCGGTGCCGTGTCCATGGCATATTCGATCCAGTCATAGATATCCAGGAAACGGATCTTCTCCTTCAGGAAATGTGCCACGGCATATTCATTAGCCGCATTCATCGCCGTCGGGATCAATCCTCCTTCAGCGGCCGCGCGATATGCAAAATCCAATCCCCGGAAGGTCTTACGGTCCGGCTGTGCCAGCTCGATGGCAGACATTTTCGTGAAATCCAGCCGGTCTCCCGGCAGGAAGACACGCTTCGGCCAGGTCAGCGCATACTGGATGGGAAGCTTCATATCCGGCGTTCCCAGCTGCGCGATCACTGCTCCGTCCTCATACTCCACCGCAGAATGTATGATGCTCTGGGGCTGGACCAGCACCTCGATCCGCTCCGGTTCCACGTCAAAGAGCCAGGTTGCTTCGATCACCTCAAGTCCCTTATTGACCATGGTAGCACTGTCGATGGTTATTTTTTGTCCCATGGACCAGTTGGGATGCTTTAAGGCATCTGCCAGAGTCACATGCTCCAGCTCCTCTCTGGTTCTTCCGCGGAAGGGACCTCCTGAGGCGGTAAGCAGGATCCTTGCGATCCGGTTTCCGTCATTCCCCTGAAGACTCTGGAAGATGGCGGAATGCTCACTGTCCACGGGAAGGATCCTAACCCCCTTCTCCTTCGCTGCTTTTATGACAAGGTGACCCGCTGTCACCAGTGTTTCCTTATTTGCAAGAGCTATGGTCTTTCCTGCCTCGATGGCCGCAAGTGTGGGCTGGACACCGATCATTCCCACGATGGCCGTCACCGTTACGTCCGCATCCGGATAAGCCGCCGCTTCGATGAGTCCCGGCATACCCGATGAGATTGGAATCCCCAGATCCTTCGTAGCTGCACGGAGCGCTGCGGCTCCGGTTTCATCCCCCACAGAAACGAAAGAAGGGTGGAACTCCCGCATCTGGGCCTCGATCAGTTCGAGGTTTCTCCCACAGGCAAGTGCCACCACTTTGTATTCTTCCGGATGATCCCGGACGATTTCCAGGGTCTGGGTTCCGATGGAACCCGTAGACCCGATCAATGCTATTTTCTTCATAGGCTGTCTCACATTCCCAGTACAAAAAGTACTGCGTAGTAAATGATGGGCGCCGTGAAGATCATACTGTCAAACCGGTCCAGAACACCGCCGTGTCCCGGAATAAGCTTTCCGTAATCCTTCACGTCGTTATTTCTCTTGATGGCCGAAGCCGCAAGATCTCCGATGACTGCAGGCACCGCACCCACTGCGCCTACAAGTCCGAACCAAAGCGGTGCATTTGCAATCTCCTGCACATTGGCGCTGAAATACCAGCCGAACAGAGCCCCCAGGATACCTGCTCCGAGAATTCCTCCGATCAGGCCCTCCACGCTCTTCTTCGGGGATAATACGGGACTCATCTTGTGCTTGCCGAACAGACGGCCTGCACAGTAGGCAAGGGTATCATTTCCCCAGGAGCAGATGAACACCAGAATGATCAGATATCCGCCGTCCTTGATATTTCGAAGCTGGAATACATAGGACAGGCACACACTGACGTAGTAGAACGCCAGGAATGCTGCCATGGTGTCCTTATCCTTATACTTGGAAAAGCAAAGCACGTAGATGGCAAGGATGACCAGAAGATAAACCACCATGATGGGCATCAGAAGGGCCTCCTTCTCCAGGAACAGTACCAGATAGTACAGGATCGTTGTAAGGTAACATGCGATCCCCATGGCCCGTTTCTCAAGTTTGTAAACTCTGAGGAGTTCAAAACAGCCTACGAGAGACAGTGCACACATCACCCAGCAGGTCAGCCATCCGCCTACCCAGAGGGTTCCGATCGCCAGTATCACCAATACAATTCCGCTTGCCAGCCTTGTCCAAAACATTCTACTTGTCCTTCTTTTCCTTCTTGTCTTTCTTGTCCGCTTTATCCTCTTTCCGTCCGCCATACCTGCGGTCACGGGAGTTATAGTATTTTATGGCATCGATAAAGCAGTCCCTGTCGAAATCCGGCCACAGGATATCCGTAAAATAAAACTCCGAATATGCCAGCTGCCAGAGCAGGAAGTTGGAGATCCGCTCCTCTCCGCTGGTCCGGATGAGAAGGTCCGGATCCGGCAGCTCCCAGGTATCCAGATGCGCCGCGATCACCTGATCCGTCACATCCCCGGGCTGAAGCTTTCCTTCCCTTACCTCCTCTGCGATCCGCGTCATGGCACGGCGGATCTCATCACGCCCTCCATAGTTGATCGCCACGGTAAACTGCAGACCCGTGTTCTGCTTCGTAGCTTCTTCAACTCTGTGGATCTCGCTCTGAATATCCTCATCCAGCACATGGCGGTCGCCAATGACACGCATGCGCATGTTCTCACGGTTGCAGCGCTCCGCTGCGGTCTTCAGATAGTTTCGAAGGATATTCATGATCCCCGTCACTTCCTCTGCCGAACGCTTCCAGTTCTCTGTAGAGAAGGCATATACCGTGAAATATTTTACTCCCAGATGCCAGATATCCTCACAGGCCTGTTCCAGGGCCTTTCCGCCCTGTCTGTGACCGAGAACACGCGGCACATGCCTCTTCTTGGCCCAACGCCCGTTCCCGTCCATGATAACGGCTACATGCGTGGGGATCTCATATGTTTCACCATCGATAATTCCCTGCATCGTATTCCCTCACTCATCCTGTCATGGGTATCTTAGACTGTCATGATCTCCTTGGTCTTTGCATCAACCAGCTTATCGATCTCAGCCACGAACTTATCCGTCTTCTTCTGGATCTTGTCTTCCTCGTCCTTCTGCTCATCCTCGGAAATCTCACCGGCCTTGCTCTGCTTCTTTACGGCATCATTGGCATCACGGCGGATGTTTCGTACTGCAACCTTTGCAGCCTCACC
>CADBRW010000076.1 GCA_902797155.1 uncultured Lachnospiraceae bacterium | reverse complement strand
CTTGGATGCAATATTCTCCGAAGCGATCAGCTCCAGATTCTGATTCTGCCGGTTATACTCGTCTGTCATGGCAGCTGCCACTTCCGGATCAATCTTAACTACCTCATCAAAATCAAACATGGTTTTCCTCCTTGCTTTTGCCCTCTTACCGGGCTTATATTCATTTTGGCACCGCTTCCTTTCGGATACAAAATGCCCATCCTAGTAATTATCTTAGAAATCTCGTGATTCGTCAATGTGTTTTTTCAAAAAATCCCGTGAAACACGCAGGAAAAAACTCATTTCTTCAAGTTGACGGAAGCTCCCCTTTTGCATACAATCAGATATAGGAGGGCACCTTCCTCCGGACCCGCATTCCACTTACGAAGGGAGACTGTCATGCGATATAAAAACTATCAGAATGTTGTGATACTGGATCACCCGCTCATCAAGCATAAGATCACCCGGCTGCGGGATAAGAAAACCACCACCGCAGAATTCCGGAACCTGATCGAGGAGATCGCCATGCTGGAGGCCTATGAAGCCCTTTGGGATCTTCCCATCACGGATGTGGAGGTGGAAACTCCCATCGAGACCTGCACATCTCCGGTCATCGACGGCAAGAAGCTGGCCATCGTTCCCATCCTCCGGGCAGGCCTGGGAATGGTAAACGGGATCCACAACATGGTCCCGAATGCAAAGGTCGGACACATCGGTCTGTTCCGTGACCCAAAGACCCATGAACCCCGTGAGTATTTCTGCAAGCTTCCTGAGAACATCGACCAGCGTCTGGTTGTGATCCTGGATCCCATGCTTGCCACCGGCGGAAGCGCCGATGCAGCCATCACCTCTGTCAAGGAACACGGTGGAAACCACATTAAATTCATGTGTGTCATTGCCGCTCCGGAAGGACTGGAACGGCTGGCCAAGGCCCATCCGGATGTAGATATTTATGTCGGAAATCTGGACCGCTGCCTCAACGATGACGATTACATCTGTCCCGGACTCGGCGACGCCGGAGACCGGATCTTCGGCACAAAATAAGCTTCTTAACGAAGTCTCTTAACGGGGTCAGACCCCATTACAAAACTGTTACGTCTGAAAATGTAACAATTTTGTAATGGGGTCTGACCCCTTAAGTTTCTTGGCATTATACCGTGATCTGCGACAGCACTTCTCCGATCTTTCCCTGGATCAGGATGTCCGCCGCCTTGTCTCTGGATGTCTCGGACATGTTGATCACCGCCAGATGCCTGCCGTGGAAATAGTCGATAAAGCCCGCTGCCGGATATACCACAAGGGAGGTTCCTCCGATGATCAGCAGATCCGCTCTGGCGATATGGTCCACCGCACGGCGGATCACGGAATTATCCAGCCCTTCCTCATAAAGGACCACATCCGGCCGGATCACGCCTCCGCAGTCTTCACACTTCGGCACCCCTGCACTCTCCACGATATACTTCACACCGTCATAGCGCTTCCCGCAGTTCATGCAGTAATTCCGCAGCGTGGAACCGTGAAGCTCCAGCACCTCCTTGCTTCCTGCCGCCTGATGAAGGCCATCGATATTTTGGGTGATCACCGCCTTCAGCTTCCCGGCCGCTTCCAGTTCAGCCAGTTTTAAATGTGCCGCATTCGGCTTTGCATCCATGAAGATCATTTTATCCCGGTAGAAATCGTAGAACTCTTCGGTCTTCCGCATAAAGAACGAGTGGCTTACGATGGTTTCCGGCGGATACTTATACTTCTGGGAATAAAGTCCGTCCTGGCTGCGGAAATCCGGGATCCCGCTTTCCGTGGAAACCCCCGCTCCCCCAAAGAACACAATATAGTTCGATTCATTGACTGCCTGTTGCAGCTTTTCGATTGCCTCCTGCATAATAGTTCCCTCCTCCTTTGTAAAACAGCCCCGGCGCATTTACGCACCGGGGCATCTGGTTAATGTTCGCCACTTGCTTCTGTTGATTCCGTCGTAGCCCCCTCAGAGCTCGTATCCTGTTCGGTTTTTTCGGTAATTGTAGCCGTAAGAGATCCCATAACGACAACCGTAGCATTCTTCGGAACGGCATAGGTGATCTTCAGCTCATGTTCTCCGGCCTCCAGACCGGTCACATCCGTCTTCAGCTGAAGCGATTCCTTGGTCACATTCCGGATATCCTTCTCAAGGCCTTTCAGCTTGATCCGGAACACTCCGGAGCTGGCGAGGGCATACTCCAGATTCTCGGCCTTGCCCAGCACCTCAATATCCGCTACCGTGATACTGATCTCACGCTCCGTCTGTTTTTCAAAATCCATGCTGATGGCCAGCTGATCATTGCCTTCATCGGCAAGATAGGTCCCCTCAGGAAGATAATCCGTAAGCTTCAGGTTCAGCTCCTTCTTTTCAGAAAGACCGCTCACATCCACATCCTGAACGTAAATGGCATTCACCTTCTCCAGGACGCTCTCCTCTCCTGCAATGGCCACTGACTGCGGGTTATAGTTCAGATCCACCAGCGAATAGCCTGACGCAGGACTTCCGGAGACGGTAAGCTTCACAGGAACATTCTTCGTCGGATGGATGGCAAGATCCATGGTTACGGTGTCCACATCCATTTCGAGGGACTTATCCACCACACTGTCCCCGTACGCATCCATACATACCAGCGACACGGTCTCCTGGAAGCTGTCATGCATTCCGCTGACATCCTGAACCGCACGAACCTCCGTGATCCGGTTCACCACGGATTCCGGTCCGGAGATCCGGATGATATTCGGAGTGACCGTGCAGGCTCCGGGGGCATAGCCCTCTGCCACATTTCCGTTCAGAACGGTCTTTACAGGCATTTCCTTCATAACCTTATCCTCGATGGACAGGTTCATGGTGTTGTTGACATAGGTGATCTCGATCTTGCCGTTGACGCTGGTTTCCTTCGCAGCCACGGAGATCTGAACGGTATTCGTAACGGAAAGCTCGGCCAGATTCGCAGTCGCAACAAAATCGTTTAAAGTAAGGGGATCCACCACGGATCTCGGTCCCTTCACCACGATATCCACCGTGGTTCCGCTGGTAACACTGTACACCTTGCCCAGTTTCTCAATGGTATCACCGTTTTGTTCCATAACGGGAATATCACGGATGGTCTTGGTCATGGTGTAATCATCCACATTCATGATGAGCATCCAGATCAGAACGGCCAGGACCAGGGAAAGGATCTTCAGTCCCATGTGATCAAACAGACTCTTTTTCGCCTTGGTTTTCATCACCCTGACCTCCCTTCTTCCATCTTCTCCGCCGGGGCTCAACCTGCTTATCCTGCAGCTGCTCCAGCTGTTTCCGAAGGGAATCATCATTCAGATTGCGGATCAGCTGACCCTTGTGCGCCACGGAAACCGCTCCGGTCTCCTCCGACACGATAATGGTCATACTGTCCGTGTTCTCACTGATGCCCAGACCCGCACGGTGTCTGGTTCCCAGTTCCTTATTTACATCCCCGCGCTCGGTCAGCGGCAGATAACAGGTTGCCGCCACAACACGGTTCTCACGGATGATCACCGCACCGTCATGGAGGGGCGTATTCTTCTCAAAAATGTTGACCAGCAGCTGGGTGCTCACAACCGCATCCAGACTGATTCCGGTACGTTCATACTCCCCAAGGGGTGTATCATGTTCGATCACGATCAGGGCACCCGTCTTGGCCTTGGACAGCTCTGCCGCCGTACGTACCAGCTCATAGACGGTCTTATCGGAGAAACGGCTTTCTCCCTGCTCTCTCTCATCCAGATTGAAGAACCGGTTCAGAAGCCTCTTCCGGCCCAGCTCGTCAAGAGCCCGTCGAAGCTCCGGCTGGAACAGGATGATGAGGGCGATCACGATAACACTGGAGATATTTCTGGCAAGCCACAGAATGGTATTCAGCCGGAGCAGGGCAGCAAGGCCCAGGAACAGTGCCAGCACAAGGATTCCCTTCAGCAGAGTCCATGCGCGGCTCGTCTTGAACCAGACCAGGATATGGTATACCAGGTATGCAATTATGATAATGTCCAGCACATCTGTCCAGGTTACATGCGGAATGTAAAACCAGTCAAAGTATGTGCTGAAAAATGTCCCGATACCACCCATAGGAACACTCCGTCTCCTCTAACCTGCCAACACAGTCATCAATTAACCGAGATCTTCAAAATCGTCCTCTTCCTGTTTTCTTCTTGCCTGCATCTCCTGCGGAGACTCAGCGGGACGATTCCTCTTTGCTTCCTCCACCTTCTGAGCAATCCTTCTTGCCGGAGCTCCGTCCGAACGGATCGCGTTACGTGCCTGTTCTTTCGCCAGCTGCGCCTCAGCAGCTCTCGCCCGCTGCAGTTCCGCCTCTTCCGGAGACATTTCCTGATTCGGAACATCCTCCCGGCGCGGTCCCTGATTCGGTGCACCTTCCGGACGCGGACGCTGACCCTGGCGCGGTCCCTGGCCGGGGGCTCCTTCAAGGCGCGGTCTCTGGCCCTGTCCTCCCTGGCGCTGACCCTGTCCGCCGTTTCTCTGGGGCGGCCGTCCTTTAGCTCCCTTCGGAAGCGGTTTCTTTTTCTTCTTCGGCGCATCCAGCTTCGGAACCGCCTTTACGTAGTAATAGTATTCATCATCTTCAAACTGGACTCGTTCGGTATGCTTGAAATCCAATACCCCCTTGCACACCTCCAGCACAAGACAGATCAGCATACCTACCAGCGCACCGCCCATGGCAGCAGAGGTATCCGGTGTCGTCTTCAGGACCGAACCCATGATCAGAGTAAGAACGATCAGGAAGACACAGCCTGCCGCGATGGCCGCATAATGTGAAAACGGGAAAGACAGCTTGTAAATGATGGTGGCCAGCACGATGGTCAGTGCGAACACCAGCATGATCATATACATTTCCTTGTTCTTCAGGATATGCTCGATGAAGTATCCCAGCACCTCAACCTTGGATTCGTCTTCAGCCGAAGTGAGCTGGACATTCAGATCCTGCACAACAACGGCAAAGAAATGAAGCATTACACCGAAGGCTGCGGGAAGTGCTCCTCCGATACCCGCAAGTACGAGGATCACCAGCGGAGCCATGTACGGCATTCCAAGTGAGTAACAGATGGTTACCAGGAAGATCGCATAGGAATACTTCGGAAAGAAGCGGACATACAGGCAGTAGATCACCATGAAGAAGACCAAAAATGCCAGACCCACTTCCACATTGACCGTGAAGCAGTTGACACCGATCACCGCACCTGCAGCAAAGAGAAGGAAGCCGTCCGGAAGGACCGCCGCCAGAACCGCGATCAGAAAGAGTACCAGCTTCCGGTCAAAGAGATCCATGTAATGGAACATGGAATGAATATTCAAAAATACGATATAGCACCAGATAAGACGAAGGAAAGGGAAGATGATCTCGTCATATTTCCGGAGGATATCCCTTACCTTATTCTTAAAATTGATCAACTCTTTCATTGCTGTCTACTCCTCTCGCTCACCCCGACGTCATCCAGAGCAGGAATGTCCCCGCCGATACTGTGATTGACACGAACATTTTCATTACTTCCTGCCTGAACATATTCATACTGTTCTTCCATCTCAATGAGCTTTTTCAGATTTCGGTTATACCGTATCAGGCCTTTCTTTGCCGACTGATATCGGATATGGTAGATCAGAAACGCCATGATGAACATGATCCCTGCAAAACCAACATAACCCAGCATCAGCTTTCCGATGACGCTGAAATAATCCATATTGTTGATTTCCCGGAGTATTTCTTCGAACCGATAGAATACGTAGACCGCAACGATCAGCCAGTAGGTTACGGTTGCAACAAGTACGGTCTTGATACAGCCAAGGCGGACATAATCCTCCCGGTAGTATCGTGCCAGTACGAGGCTTCCGAACTCTTCATTTTTCTCGTAGATGCTGACCTGCGTCATAAGACGGATCTTCTCTTCATCCAACATAAGGATTCTCCTTTTATAGGAACACATACTTGGTTCTATTTTATGTTATCCGGGCCGAAATATCAAGTGTGATTTCATCCCCGGTTTTTGCCTGAAACATACCCCATCAGCTCCCTGTTCACACAGAAAACCGGCGCAGGCTCATTTTCATAAGCCGCGCCGGTTTACATAATCCCGTTTCCTTTATTCTACGGAATCGATGATCTCCAGTGTACGTTCTTTGTTCATCTTCTCGCAAAGTGCCACAAAGGTCTGGAGAGGAACGCCGTTCATCTGCTTATTACCGCGGATGTTCACGGAGACAGTCTCCTCTTCGGCTTCCTTGTCACCGAGGATCAGAACATAGGGTTCCTTGTACTTCTTGAAGCCCTTGATCTT
>CADBRW010000075.1 GCA_902797155.1 uncultured Lachnospiraceae bacterium | reverse complement strand
TCTCGTTCATTCCTTTCGCCATGCGTTGTCACCCCTTCTTTTCATTTTTTCTGAATATCGTATCCAGCTCGTCGGTCAGATTCTTCAGGGTTTGTACCACCTTCTTGTAATCCATCCGCTTCGGCCCGATGATTCCTATGGTTCCCTTGGCTCCTTCCGGCAGTTCGTACGTGGAGGTTACGATCGAATAGTCTTTCATATTCTGAACCGGGGCCTCCTCGCCGATGTAGATCTGGATGCCGTCACTTGTCTTATCCTCAGACTTCATCGTTTCATCGATCAATGACTCCAGCCCGCTCTTGTCCTCCAGAGTTTCCAGAAGTGCCGTGGCCTTGTTCATATCACCGAGCTCATTGTATTTCAGGATATTCGAGGTTCCGCTTGTATAGATCTGCATCTCCTCTGCCTGGTGAACCGCATCCACGATTCCTTCGAAGACGTTCTCCAGGATATCCGCATACTCACCGGCCTGCCTTCGCATGGCCTGCATGAGCTCAATGTTGATTTCATTAACTGAAGCACCGGTAAGAAATGTGTTGAGCAGCAGATTCAGCTTCAGTACCTCTTCGTTGTTCAGAGGCCGGTCCACATGAATCAGCCGGTTCTTTGCCACATTATCTCCTACCACGATGACCGCCACCAGATCCTCCTCATCCACCTGTGACAGCTGGATGAACTTGACCTGTCTGTTGCGGAGCTGCGGGGATGTGACCATGGTTGCGTACTGGGTATTGTAGGCAAGCACCTTCGCCACCTGCTTCAGCAGCGACTCAAGCTTGTCCACCCGTTCCAGCAGTGCGCCGCGGGTCACCTCGCTTTCGCTCTTTTCCGCCATCATCGTATCCACGTAGAAACGATAGCCTTTATCCGTGGGAACACGCCCTGCTGAGGTGTGGGGCTGTATGATATACCCCATCTCTTCCAGGTCGGACATCTCGTTCCGGATCGTCGCCGAGCTTAGGTTCAGATCCGTGTATTTGGAGATCGTCCGGCTTCCCACCGGCTCACCGGTTTCCAGATAATTACTGATAATTGCCTTGAGGATTTTTTCTTTTCTTTCATCGAGCACTGTTGCCTGCTCCATTCCATCACCATCCTCATATTTAGTTGTTCGTTAGCACTCAGTTCGTCTGAGTGCTAGCACTAAGAATAATCTAACACCTGGCCCACCTGTTGTCAAGGAAAAAGTCTACCGATCCAGAATAAAATCCGAAAGGATCATATTGCTGACATCGATCCCCGCATCCGTCAGAGCCACCCTGTCTTCCTCCAGGCGAAGGAAGCCGTCATCCACGTATTTATTGATCACCGGACCATAGACATCGAACATTTCCTTATTAAATCGTTCCTTGAAATCCGTCCGGCTGACGCCCTTGATCATTCTAAGGCCCAGGAACATATATTCTTCCATCCGGCGGTCCACATACATGGCCGTATTATCCACACGAAGCTTCTCCGTAGCTGCATCATAGAGCTGCAGAGGGTCCACCTCCGGCGTCATAAGACCCGCCACTTCTCCCATCAGCTCCAGATAGGAATCCAGATTCCTGAGATTGGAGAAACGTTCACCCTTGAACATGGACGCAGCCCCCAGACCGATCCCGATATACTCACCGCCGGTCCAGTAGACCAGATTGTGCCTGCATTCAAAACCGGGCTGGCAGTAATTGGAGAATTCATACCGTTCATAGCCGTTGGTACGGAGGATCTTCTTCGTCATGGCATACATCCTCCGGTCGGTCTCCTCCTCGGGAAGCATGCCCAGAAGATTCTCATCCTCCGCCAGCTTTGTTCCCTCCTCCACCTGCAGGGAATATGCGGAAATGTGCTCCGGCCGGTACTCCATGACACGGGTCAGGGTATCCACGTAGGAATGCATGTCCTGTCCGGGGATTCCCGACATGACATCCACATTAATGTTCCGGAAGCCTGCACGGCGCGCCGAAGTAAAGCCTGCCACAAACTGGTCGAAATTATGGATCCGTCCCAGCATTTTCAGCAGATCATCATCCGCACTCTGCAGACCGATGGAAAGTCGGTTGATCCCATAGGACTGATATGCAAGAAGATCCGTATACTTCAGGGTTCCCGGATTCGCCTCGATGGTGATCTCCGCAAAACGGTCCACCCGAAAGACCGTTCTTACCTGGGCAAGCAGCGCTTCGATCAGGGATTCATCCATGGTGGAGGGGGTTCCTCCTCCGATAAATATGGTCTTCACACTGTAACGGTCCGCATAGGGCTGATACAGCTTCAGTTCCGTGCGAAGAGCATCCATGTACTGCAGCTGCTTCGCGTACAGCACGTTGTCAAAGGACAGAAAGTCGCAGTAGAGACACTT
Source organism: uncultured Lachnospiraceae bacterium (assembly GCA_902797155.1). Classification (GTDB taxonomy): domain Bacteria; phylum Bacillota; class Clostridia; order Lachnospirales; family Lachnospiraceae; genus Eubacterium_Q. The sequence goes on along the minus strand of CADBRW010000075.1, from coordinate 17,935 downwards.
CTGTACGCAGAAAGGGATGTGGATATATAAACTTAGATTTCTTTTCATGACTGATTCCTTGTTTCACTCTTCATCTAACTTGAGCACGGACATGAAGGCCTTCTGCGGGATCTCCACATTTCCGATCTGGCGCATCCGCTTCTTGCCTTCCTTCTGCTTCTCCAGCAGCTTTCTCTTACGCGTGATATCACCGCCGTAGCACTTGGCCAGCACGTCCTTGCGAACGGCCTTTACGGTCTCGCGGGCAATGACCTTTCCGCCTACTGCTGCCTGGATGGGGATCTCAAAGAGATGACGCGGAATCTCACCCTTCAGCTTCTCGCACATTTTCCTGCCACGCTCATAGGCAGATGCCTTAAATACAATGAAGGACAGAGCATCCACGGTCTCGTGATTGATGAGGATATCCAGCTTTACAAGCTCGGAGCGCTGATATCCCTTTAATTCATAATCAAAGGAAGCATAGCCTCTGGAACGGGATTTCAGAGCATCAAAGAAGTCATAAATGATCTCGTTCAGGGGCAGCTCATACTTCAGTAGAACACGGGTCTCCTCCAGATATTCCATGGAGAGATAATTGCCTCTCCGCTCCTGGCACAACTTCATGATAGCACCGGTGAATTCCGTAGTCACCATGATCTCCGCCGAAACGATGGGTTCCTCCATATAATCGATCTCAGAAGGATCCGGCAGGTTCGTGGGGTTGGTCAGCTCGATCATCTCCCCGTTTGTCTTATGCACGCGGTACACTACGCCGGGGGCAGTGGTCACCAGATCCAGATTGTATTCCCGCTCCAGACGTTCCTGGATCACCTCCAGGTGCAGGAGTCCCAGAAATCCGCAGCGGAAGCCGAAGCCCAGTGCGATTGAGGTCTCCGGCTCGTACTGCAGGGATGCATCGTTCAGCTGCAGCTTCTCCAGCGCGTCCCGAAGCTCCGGGTACTTTGCGCCGTCCGCGGGATACACTCCGCAGAACACCATGGAACGTGCTTCCTTGTAGCCGGGAAGCGCCTCCGCACAGGGACGTTCCGCATCCGTGACCGTATCACCTACGGCAGTTTCCTTTACGTTCTTCAGGCTGGCGGTGATATATCCTACCATACCGGCGGAGATCTCTTCCTGCGGGATGAACTGGCCCGCACCGAAGATACCTACCTCTACTACGTCCGCTTCAGCTCCGGTCTCCATCATGCGAATGCGCTTTCCCTTACCGATGACGCCGTCGAAGACACGGCAGAAAATGATAACACCCTTATAGGAATCATACAGGCTGTCGAAGATCAGGGCCTTGAAGGGGCCGTCCACATCTCCGTCCGGAGCAGGGATCTTCTGTACCACAGCCTCCAGTACCTCTTCGATCCCGATGCCCTGCTTAGCTGAGATAAGCGGTGCGTCCTGTGCCTCGATACCGATCACGTCCTCGATCTCATTCTTCACCCGGTCAGGTTCCGCAGACGGAAGATCGATCTTGTTGATCACGGGGAAGACCTCCAGATTGTGGTCCACCGCCAGATACACATTTGCCAGAGTCTGGGCCTCGATACCCTGCGCCGCATCCACCACCAGCACTGCGCCTTCGCAGGCCGCGAGAGACCGGGATACCTCATAGTTGAAATCCACGTGACCCGGAGTATCGATCAGGTTGAAGATATACTCCTCTCCGTCCTTCGCCTTATAAATGATACGTACAGCCTGGGACTTGATGGTGATCCCACGCTCACGCTCGATATCCATATTGTCCAGTACCTGCTCCTGCATCTCCCGCTGGGTCAGGGTGCCCGTCTTCTCGATGATGCGGTCTGCCAGTGTGGACTTGCCGTGATCGATATGGGCGATGATGCAGAAATTTCGGATCTTCTTTTGGTCTAAATGCGCCATGTTACTTTCCTTTTCTGATTGTTCTTATGATGTCTTTTCTCTAAGCCTCTATGGGGAGCTCCAGGATAAATGTGGTACCCTGCCCCTTTTTGCTTTTCACGGAAACGGAAACCCCGAGAAGCTCCGTGATCTGATGTACCAGCGCCAGTCCGAGGCCGTTCCCTTCTTTGCTGTGGGATTTGTCTCCCTGATAGAATTTATCATACATATGTTCCTGCTCTTCCGAGGACATTCCGATTCCCGTATCCCGGATGGTAACACAGATCACGCCGGTGTCCGACGGATTCTCCTCCATGCGGATCTGCAGAAGGCCGCCGGGATTCGAGAATTTGATGGCATTGGAGATCAGGTTCGTCCAGATATGATACAGAAGATCCTCATCCCCCCGGTAAGTGACCGGATCCATTTCCAGGTCCAGCTCCAGGCTTTTATCCACCCATGCCTCTTCCATGGAGAGAACCACACGCCGGATCTGCTCGTCCAGGCGGAAGGCCTCCTTCTTGGGGATCAGTGCACCGTTATCCAGGCGGGACAGCATCAGGATATCTCCCGTCAGGGCCGTCAGCCGATGGCAGTTATAGAGCAGACTCTCCAGATGCTGGCGTCTCTCCTCCGGGGTCAGGGATTCGTCCTGAAGCAGCGTGGCATAGCCGTCAATGGCCGCCGTTGGGGTCTTCATTTCATGTGACACATTTGCCACGAAATCATTTCGAAGAGTCTCGATACCTCCCAGATCCCGCACCATCTGATTGAAGGATGCATAGAGGTCTTCGATCTCTGCTATATGCAAATGTTCGTTCGGCCGAACCGTGATGCTGAAATCGCCTTTTGCCACCTCCTCCGTGGCAAGACTCAGGTTTTCCACTGACTGGAAGATACGACGCATCTTATGATACAGGATCAGATTCGCCACAATGGTCGCCACTGTGATCCAGAGGAAGAACAGCACGATGGTCAGACGGTTTGAATTCGCCAGCCGTTCCCTGCCCTGCAGGTAGATGGCTATAATGGCCGAAAGGAAGACGATCAGCACCGTCGTAACACTGAGCTGGAGCAGAAAGAAGATATTCAGTTTCCTTTTCTTTCGTCTCATCCTGCTCCTCCCTTTGTCCGGAGTTATGCCTTGTTCTGATAGACCGCCTTGTAGCCCAGGCCTCGGATCGTCACGATCTCGTAGTCCGGCACGTCCCGAAGCCGCTCTCTGAGCCGGTTGATATGGACATCCACCGTGCGGATATCACTGGGAGAATCCGACCCCCAGATATCATCCATCAGCTGCTGTCTGGTAAAGGTCTTTCCGGCAGAATTCAGAAGCTTGTACAGGAGCATGAACTCCTTCTGAGGCAGGATCTGGGAATCCTCTCCCACCGTCAGTGTCATGGAATCCAGCTCCAGGGTCAGCGAACCGAAGGTCTGCCGTCTCTCGTTCTGCATCTGACTCCTGCGGATCAGTGCCTCCACCCGGAGGATCAGTTCATTCATGTTCACCGGCTTTATCATGTAATCATCGGTTCCCAGTGAAAAGCCCTTACGCATGTCGTCAAAGCCTTCTCTGGCGGTGATCAGCAGGATGGGGGTCTTCTGCCCTGCATCCCGAAGCGACCGGATCAGCTGAAAGCCATCCATATTCGGCATCATGATATCGGAAATGATGAGATCCACATATTCCTTCTGCAGATATCGAATCGCCATAAGCCCGTCGTCTGCCGTGATCACTTCATATCCTTCTTTCTTCAGGACGGTCTGAAATATCTTTCTCAGATCCGCATCATCCTCTGCGATCAAAATCTTCTTCATACTCTAATCCTCATGAAGCCTGGGACAGATCTCCCTGGAATCCAGCCAGATGGTAAATGGGCCGTCATTCAACAGCTCGCATTTCATCTCCGCGCCGAACACGCCTGTTTCCGTCTTATAGCCCTCGGCTCTGCAGCTTTCCACGATGTATTCATACATCTCATTTGCAAAATCCGGCTGTCCCGCATTGATATAGGATGGACGGTTGCCATGCCTCGCGTCCGCATACAGTGTAAACTGGGAGATCAGAAGCAGCTCTCCGTCCACGTCCTTTAAGGCCAGGTTGCTCTTACCTTCGGAATCATCAAAGATCCTGAGTCCCAGGAGCTTGCTGATCATTTTATCCGCCACAGCCCGGTTATCACCGTCTTCCACACCGATCAGAACGAAAAAACCGTTCCCGATACGGCCGGTCTCCTTTCCCTCTACCTTCACGGATGCATGCGTCACCCGCTGGATCAAAAAACGCATAGCTGTCGTCCTTTCCCGCTCTTATCCGTAAGAGCGCATACTCCTGTATAGTTTACCGAAAATGCACCCTTTTCGCAAGGAGAAAGTTACGTTTCTCTTGACCGCTACGAGCCCTCCGCTTATAATCCAATTACGTGTCGTCCGGTCGGCTTTCGGTGGCACCTCGAGGTATCTGTATGAACAATAACAGGAAAAACAATCTGTCCCACTGCGGCCTGCTTTTTCTGACCGCAGTGATCTGGGGAACCGCATTCGTCGCCCAATCCGCCGGCATGGAAAATGTAGGTCCCTTCACCTTCAATACCGTCCGTCTCTTTCTCGGGTCCTTTACCCTGATCCCGATTCTTTCCTTCCGGCTGAAGAAACGGTCCTCTGCCTCCGACCCCGCAGGAACGGGCGATGGGATACGGCTGAACGGTTCGGATCCGGCCACACATTTCCGGACAAAACTGCATACCACGGCCAAGGCCGGGATCCTCTGCGGGATCATTCTTGCCATAGCCGCGAATCTTCAGCAGGTTGCCATGCTGGACGCCCCTGCGGGAAAGGCGGGCTTCCTGACCGCACTGTACATCGTTCTGGTCCCGGTGATCGGAATCTTTCTGAAGAAGAAAACCGGCCTGTTCACCTGGCTGGGCGTACTGATCGCCGTGATCGGCCTGTATTTTCTATGTATCGGATGGGGAGGCGAGCTTTGCTTTCAGAGCTCCGACCTGCTCCTTATCGGCTGTGCTCTGGTATTCTCCTTCCATATCCTGACAGTGGATCATTTTAACGAAAAGGGCGTGGACGGAATGGCCGTAGCCTGCATCCAGTTCTTTACCGCCGGAGTGATCTCCCTTCCCGGTATGCTGCTCCTGGATTCGCAGGTCTTTCATAAGGCCGTATCCATGTCTGCCATCTGGGATGCAAAATGGCCCATCCTTTATGCGGGCATCCTCTCCTGCGGTGTCGCCTACACACTGCAGATCATAGGACAGAAGGACGTACATCCCACTCTGGCATCCCTGATCATGAGCCTGGAGTCCGTCACGTCCGTGATCGCAGGCATGCTCATCCTGTCCCAGATGCTGACAAGGGACGAACTGATCGGCTGTGTGCTGATGTTCGCTGCCATTATCCTGGCCCAGATCCCCACGAAAAAAAGTGACAAATAAAAAAAAAGGTGCCAGGCACCATTACAAAATTGTTGCGTACGTATATGTAACAATTTTGCAATGGTGCCTGGCACCTTGAATATCACAATCTAGTATCTGTATTTGTTCAGCGCATAGATCGCAAGGGCAAATGCCAGACCTACCAGGATCTCGGAGTCCGAATCAAACTGCAGGATATAGGTCTCTGCAAGATTCAGTGCCTGACCCGGGATCAGGTACTTCTCACATTTTACTCTCATGACCGGAAGTGCTCCGCGGTATACCACGTAGTTCCATGCCACACCGTCTCCTACGATCTCCCAGCCCTCTTCGAAATCCACGATGTAACGCTGCTGGCGGGACATGGGATCTCTTTCGATGGTACCGAACTTGTCCCTTGCGCAGAACTCAAAGCGCTTGGAACCCAACCGGTCGTACTTCTCCTGGACATAAGCACACTCGCTTATGGTATCAGCAAGAAAGATCTTGATACGATGTCCGGTGGCAATAAAATCGTCCTTGGTATAATACACCTGTTTTCCGCGCTCATTGAATACCTTAACGGAATCGTATTCCTCCAGGTCCTGCGCCTTGATAAAAAGCTGTGCCATATTCTTCTCCCCGATACATTATTTAGGGCCTTCTCCCCTGCCCCTTATTTTACCAATTCTGCGTGCCTTTTTCAATGAATTTCTATCGGACCGCAGTAACTTCCGTAGTCTCAGCTTCCCAAAGCCTGAGCCCTACTGCGCCAGCGAATACTGGATGGAGGTTACGACCATCGGCGAAGTCTCATCATCTTTATTCTGATGCTCCATGATAACCAGCAGGTCACAGTTTCCCTTCTTAACCGTCACACTGGTAGAACCGGCTTCCGGACTTCCATAGGCCTTCTCCACCGTCGCCTGGTCAGCCCCGATGTAAACGCCCTCCGGAGTCATCACGGTATCGTCACGAAGGATCACTCCGGTAACGACCCCATCCTTGCCGTCCTTCGAGTAGGTAAGGACCTCAAAGCCCGGATAGGTATATACCACATCCATGCCGTCAAATGCACAGCTGGGGGCCTCATAGCTGTTCTGATAGCCGCCCAGGGCCTTGATGGTTTCGTCCGACGGAGCATTCATGGCTACCGTCACGTCGCCCTTCTTAAATACCCAGCTGTCGTCTGCAGCCTTCTTATCCTCCGTCTTGTCTTCCTTCGTCTCGCTGACAGCCTCCGTACCTGCAGATGCCTGTGCCGTGGTGGTCTTGTCCCCGCTCTCCTTATTGCCGCAGCCCGTAGCCAGCAGCATAAGCGACAGCGTCAGTGTGATCGTCAGCAGTTTACCCTTCTTCATTTTGTATGTTCCTCCTTTATGGATCCCGCGCACTCCGTGCCCGGAATGACTTTATAAACTATTAAAATGTATCGTTTCTATCGATAACTGGTGACAGCACCGGTTTCTTCCAGCTGTTTTTCCTGAGACGCCTTCATGGATTCATAGAATTCGATCTTCTCCTGCCACCTGGCCTCCAGTTCGGAGTCACCTCTTCTGTCCGTGATCCCCGGCTGCTCCGCCAGGATCTTCCCGAACCATGCGCTGGACTTCTCCGCCCCGGACAGATTCAGGTGAAGACCCGCATCGTAGGTGTCCGTTTTATAATCGATCCCGGTCTCATCCTGATGCTGCAGGAAATTCACATAGGTCAGTCCGTTCTTCTCGGCATAGTCACTGATCTGCTGATCCCACTCGTCATACCAGTGGGGATAGCAGGATGCCGACTTGATCAGGATCAGAGTGATCCCGTGCTCCTTACAGCAGTCACGGATCTTATCCAGATACTCCCAGTCGATATCGCTGTAGGTATAATCCGCCAGGGGAATGGGTTCCGGAAGGACCTCCACCGGCTTGGTATCCACACGCATTACGTATCCGTTATGAGACAGCTGTTCACTGCTGAACAGATACTCAAAATCCTCACTTGTCAGCTCATTCCAGCGGGAATGGAACCGAAGGATCGGGAACACGTAGCTGAGATAACTCTCCTCCTCCGTCATGGAGGCCTTGATAGCGTCAGATTTCACTGAGGACCAGCGCATACCGTCCAGGGTCAGACGGTTATATGCCTCATTCTGCGGTTTATCATACCGCATGGAGAATACATTGTACACCACAACCTTCGGTGTCTCATAACGGAGAGTATCCTCCAGCATGTAATAGGACTGCCAGATCAGCTGCTGGGGTGTCCCGCGGATCACACTGGTGATACCGTAATCCTGCCACAGCTTTATGGGCGAGAAATTGGAGTACACCTCACAGTCGCCGATGAAAAGGACATCGTTGTCCCCTGCATTGTCATAATACTCACCGGAAAGGACCCCTTCCTCATTCTCCAGGATGTACTTCGGAACCAGAAGCCTTTGCAGGAACCAGAGCGCACCCACAAGAAACACCAGGAAGGCAAGAACAAATATGAGTTTTTTCACTTTCTTCATCCCGACTCTCCCCAATGCTAGAATTGATTATATATAAACTGCGTCGCGTCGTAACCGATCCCATAGGCTCCGAACACTACCACAATGAGGATCAGTGCCCATAGGAGAATAAAATGTGTGATCACCGGCTTCGTATCCAGCCGGGCATCGATGGCCTTCCTCTCAGCCAAGAGACTGACGATAAACATCAGCAGCACCCCGACTCCCGCCACGATAAAGTCCGCGGCCGTCGCCCCCAGTTCCAGGAAGCTGCCGTCCGTGAGAGCCCCCCAGTTGGAGGTGGTAAACATGGTGCCTACCATCCGGAAGGTCAGCGGAACATCCCGGTATACATCCAGGATACGGATCAGTCCCATCAGCCAGAAGGTCCGGAAGATCTGAACACAGTCCCAGAATACCGTATTGGAGAAGCCGCATTTCTCATGAAACCTTCTATACAGGGGAGCCAGCTCCTGAGATACCAGCAGCACAAGACAGTTGAGCATTCCCCAGACGATGAAGTTCCATGCGGCCCCGTGCCAGATACCGGTGGCAAACCACACTACGATAGTGGAAATATAGACCGGGATCCGCTTTCCGAGTCCAGCCCCCAGCTTCTCTCTAGACTTCTTTGAAATCTTCAGCATCCATCCGCTGACAGACAGCGGATAGAAAATATAATCCTTAAACCATGTACCCATGGTGATATGCCAGCGTCTCCAGTATTCCGCGATATTCTTGGAGAAATACGGCCTCTGGAAGTTCTCCGCCACCGGAATCCCAAGCATCCTTGCCACACCGATGGTGATATCGATCCCTCCGGTGAAATCCGCATAGAGCTGCCATGCGTAGAAGAAGATGGTTGCCAGCACATAGACCCCCGGATATTTATCCGTGTCAGCGGTAAGGGTCGCGATCACCGGAGCCAGCCGGTCAGCGATCACCAGCTTCTTGAAGAAGCCCCATACCACTCTGAGGAGTCCGTAATAGAAATTTCGTGAATCAAAGGAATGTTCCGCAAAAAGCCCCTTCGACAGGTCATCAAAGCGGCTGATGGGTCCCTGGATCACCTGCGGGAAGAAGGAGGTAAAGAGCGCCACTTTCGCCGGGTTCCGTTCGGCGGGATATTTTCTGCGATAGACATCGATGACATAGCCCAGACTCTGGAACATATAAAAGGAGATTCCGAGAGGCAGGACAAAATGGCGGAGCTGAAACTGGGTTCCGAAGATCCCATTCAGATTCTCCAGCAGGAAATCCGTATATTTTATCACCGCCAGAATCCCGAGGTTTGTAAGCAGGCAGAGGATCAGCACTGCCTTGGCCTTCCTGGTCATTCCGGCCTTATATGCCTTCTTCTCCTCGCGGGCGATCCCCTTATGCTCCTTCACCCAGGCATCCTGACGCCCCCAGATGTTCTCGATCCAAACCGCCGCACCATAGGTGGTGGCGATGGTGATCGCCATGAAGATCAGGTACTTAGGTCCCGAAAAGGCATAAAAAGCCAAGCTTCCGGCAAGAAGGAGCATCCACTGCAGCTTCTTCGGAAGCAGATAATACAGCACCAGAAGTGCCGCAAGAAAGGCAATAAATTGATATGATACGAAAGACATGGGTTTATTCGTCCATCAGTCTCTCGATCAGGGCGTAGAGTGCCTCAGCCGAGTTAAAGTTTTCGGGAATGATCTCGGAAGCAGGGATCTTCACATCAAATGTATCGCTGATCTCCGTGATCAGGGATACGATGTCAAAGGAATCCAGGATCTTATCATCCACCAGCGTATCGCAGGTTTCATAATCCACTTCCGGATGCAGTTCGTTCAGGATCTCCAGTAATTCGTCCATAGTTACCTCCATTTTCTATCCTTCGATATATCTCTTCTTCAGCAGACTGCGGTCCACCTTTCCGTTGGGTGTGTAGGGCATGTTCTCCAGCCGGAACACCCCGTGAGGAAGCATATACCGCGGAAGCTTCTTCTTAAGCTGGGCCTTCAGGCTGAGCTCCTCCGGCTCTCCGGTATAATAAAGACCGATCTTGTTCTTCTCCGGATTGAATACACAGCATACGCTGCGGATCCCTTCCAGGAGTGCTGTCACCGCCTCAATCTCACCCAGCTCGATACGGTGGCCCATATGCTTGATCTGATCATCCTTCCTTGAAAGAAAGATCAGTTCTCCTCTCTCATTCCGCTTAGCCAGATCACCTGTCCGGTAAACGATCTCCGGATAATTCGGGTTCAGCGGATTCTGTACATAGCTCTCGGAGGTCTTCTCCGGATTATTGAAATACCCCAGTGTCACTGAGGTTCCGCGTACCGTGATCTCACCTGTCTCTCCGTCCTTCGCAGGCTGTCCGTCCTCGGTGAGAAGAAGTATCTCCGTATTTCGGAAGGGACCTCCGATGGGGATCACCTCTCCGGGTTCGAAATCGCGCTCCACCTTATAATAACAGCACATGCCCGTTGCTTCCGTAGGGCCGTACAGATTTGTGAATCTGGCGTTGGGAAGCGCCTCCCTCCACAGCTTCAGCTGCTTTATGGGGAACACCTCACTGCCGAAGGCGATATTGGTCAGATACTCCGGCTTCACCGTATCAAATGTTCCGAAGGAGGATACGATGGTTAGTGCGGAAACCACCCAGCACACGGTATTGATCTTATATTCATTCATGTACTCCACCAGCTTCACCGGGAACATGAACAGGTTCTTCGGGATCAGATAGGTGGTGGCACCGAATTTCAGTGTCGGATATAGCTCCTTCAGACAGGCATCAAAGTACAGCGGTGTCTGGTTTCCGAACACGGTATCTTCACTGAATTCCAACACCTCGGAAAGGGTCTCGATGTAATCGATGACCGAACGATGACAGGCCACAACTCCCTTCGGAACGCCTGTGGATCCGGAGGTAAAGACGATGTAGATCGGATCCACATCCAGGCTCTTTCTTCGGATCTGCAGCAGTGCCTCTTCGTCGATCTCTGTTTGGATCAGGTCGTCGAACATGAGAAGCTGCTCCTCATATCCAAGCTCCTTTGCATGCTCCACGGTTTCCCCGTCACAGATCACAGCCTTGGGATGAAGGGTATTGAAGATCAGCCGGATCCGGTGAACCGGCATTTCCTCGTCAATAGGCACATAGTAACAGCCACTGTACAGTACCCCGAAGAAGGCATTTACCATATTCGGATGCTTCCGCATATAGACCACTACCGGTTCCCGATACAGTCCATTTGCATGAAGGGCGCTTCCTATGGCTTTGGCTCTTAAGGAGAGCTCCCGAAAGGTGATACCCTCCTCTCCGTTGGAGAAGGCTGTCTTATCAGGGACGCGGTCCACGGTCCCTTCCATATATTCCAATACGTTTGTCATTTCCGTCGAATCTCCCGAATCAGATCAGTGCTGATTTTTCATTGTAAGGATATAATCCCCGTCCTTATACTCCACCGATACCGGGCTCACCATGGGCGTGGGAGGATATGTATCCTGCTCCAGCTCATAGAGGTGGGGACGCCATTTATCCGCCCAGGCCTTCAGCTCCGCGTCCGTTGCCAGGAAGGGAACAAACTGCTTGATGTAGATCGGAGACGGATCCATATTGTACCAGTTTCCGTCCACATTCACCTTCAGCCAGTAATGGGTTCCCGTCATCGTATTCTTCTCGATCATAAGCACCAGGAAACCGGCACGTTCCAGAAGGACCTTGCATACGATGGCGTGGGTGTAGCAGTCTCCGGGATTTCCTTCCAACCCCATAATGGCCTGATCCGCATCATTTTCATGAGAACCGGTCTGAACCCATGGTACCTGAAGCCGGGTCCAGCGGAAGATCTGGAAAGCCTTCTCGATATCCGTCATCCGGTCGGTGATCAGCGACTTCAGCCGCTCATCCGCCTTGGAATTCAGCATCTCAACATCCTGATAATTTGCAGGTTTTTCCTCCACATGTACCTTGAAGGATGCACTGCTGCTACGGCCACAGAAGTCCGTAACGGTTATGGTCACAGGGTACACTCCCGGAACATCCAGATTCACCTGGGAATTGTCGATCTCCAACGTAGGATTCGGATCCAGCTCATCCGTGATGGTGATACCATTCCGATAGGATATGGACTCACCCACATAGACTGTCCGGTCCTCAGCGCCTGAGATCACAGGTGTCCTGGATTCATCATAGACGGTAATCTTTGCGGGAAGGACTGCCTTGTTGCCGCCCTCATCCTCCAGCACCAGCCCCACCGTCTTAACCCCCTCCTTGATGCAGTTTGGCTCAACTGAATAATAAACACTGACCTTCGTCACATCCTGTACATCCGTAACAAAGTCCTCCGGAGCAGGTTTCTCACCCACCTTGACCACCAGATCCTTTGTTGCTCCCACGGGGACCACCGTATCCTGCACGATCAGCTTCGAGGACGCATGAAAAAACAACCAGGAGAACCGGATCTCATGCTCCCCGGGCTTCTTCATGTCGATGGATGCAAGATCAGTATCACATGTCATTCCACTGCGGGATTCATACAGAAAATCCTCCGCCGCCGGCGCGGGCGAACCCGCTTCCAGCGTAACACTCGGACGGATATTGTCGAAAAAACGATAGATCAAATACGCACTGACTCCCAGAAAAATGACCAGCAGCGGGACCAGCAGCAGGATCAGGCGTTTTCTTCTTTTCTTCTTAGATGCCTTCTTAATCTTTTCCAGCACCGGATTTGTCGAACTTGTTGCTTCCATAGGAAAATGGTACTCTCACATTCTACTAAAATATAAATCCTCCATACAGGGGGAGGGTCATTTCTTCAGATACTCCCTGTAGGGTATATCCGGCTTGAAATCAAAGTTATGATATTTACCGCGCTCCTCAACCGGCGGGAAGGTCATATAATCATTACCGTAGCTGTCCTTCAGGAACTGATCATATCCCACAGGCGCGGGAACCTTCATGAATTCAAAATCCAGCCAGACAGTGGATCTGAAGAGATGCTTATCGCTGATATACTCCTCATGGAAGGAAAAGGGGAAAGAAATCAGTCCCACCTCCGTACTGTCCTTCCATCGATGACGGATCGCGGTTCCGTTCACCTTCTTGTAGGTGGTCACCGGATCAAAGGGAACAAAGGGCAGATGCAGGATCTTATGTGCCAGTCTCGTCAGCTTATTGGGATTAATGTTGAACACGTAAGCATTGGCCAGGATATTTCTGGTCTGGTTCAGATAGAGGACCCATTTTCTCTCCAGCTTATTCTTCGGAGCTCCGTCCAGCGGCATGATGTCCACATAGATCCCGTTGTTACATTTATTCTTACCGGAAACCATGATGCCGGTGGTATTGCTGTTCCTGAGACGTGCAAAGGGATTGTAGTAATCCACATCCGACTGGGTCGTCTGCAGGAAATACGGCTCCGGGAATTCGTTCGACAGCTGGAGCAGCTTCTGATAATCCGCTCTCGGCATTACCACATCAAAGTCATCATCCCAGGGAATAAAGCCCTTATGACGTACCGCACCGATCAGGGTTCCATATGCGATCCAGTATTTTAAGTGATGCTTCCGGCACACCTCACTGATGGCCCGGAACAGATCCATCTCGATGGCCCAGACCTTCTTCATCTCTGTTGTCACTTCGTAATCACAACGAACCTCCGGCTCCAGGAAATCCTTGGGCAGGAAACCGTTTGCCAGCAGTCTTTCGCATTCTGTCATGTTTGATTCAATCCTCCGATCTTAGATATACTCCCCTGCCGTGATCCGGAAGGTGGAGCCCGTCATCATGGAGCTGGCATCACTGAACAGATAAACCAGAGCCTCCACATAATCACTGCGCTCGCACATACGTCCCATGGGAAGCACCTCTGCCGCTCTCTTCCGCAGTTCAGCCTCGCTTTCCCCAAGGGAGATCCGGAGAGCCACCTCTCCTTCAGTAGGCGTCCAGCCCAGTGTCAGATAATTGCAGCGTATCATTTCCGAGGCATACTGATGTGCGATATGCTCCATCAGGATACGAAGAACGCCTTTGCTGCAAGCATAGGCCGCTCTGTCCTTCTGTCCTCCCCAGGCGTGTGCGGAGCCTGTGAGAACGATGCTGCCACCGCCGTTCATCCGCATGTATTTCACTGCCTGCTGACAGCAGAAGAAGGCTGCCTTGAAATTCACATCCATAACCCAGTCGAAGGTTTCCTCGTCACAGGTATCCAGGGGTGAAACCGGTGTAACACCCGCGTAGTTGAAGAATCCGTCGATCTTCCCATATTTCCGATAGGCCTCATCGAAGAGATTTCTGCAATCCTCCACCTTCAGAAGATCGGTATGAACAAAGATCGCATCAGACCCATAGGTCTTAATGTTCTTCACGATCTTTTTCGCTGCCTTCTCATCTCTTCCGCCGATGACCACCTTCGCGCCCTCCTGGCCACAGACCTCTGCCACAGCCCGGCCCACGCCCTTGGTACCGCCGGAGATAACGATGACCTTATCCTTTAATCTGTTCTCAGACATATACAACACCTCATCCGTCAGTCTTCAACCGACAGCTTCCAAAGAAGCATGCTTCTACAGCTCAAGCGCCTTGTCAACGTCGAAGCCCGTGAGACAGAGATCCTCCCCCGCCTCATTGTATACATGTACCGTCGCCATATAATGCTTCAGACGCTCCGCCAGCTGCTCCTTGGTATCGCAGACCAGATACAGTCTGGTGAGAACCTGCTTCTCATTTCCGATCCACTCGGGAAGGACCTCATCTCCTTCATGCAGACGCTGGATATTCTCGATGGCCGCCGGATCCTGTTCCCAGGCATCCAGTCCCTCGATCTTCGCGATCTTCCCCTGCTTCAGAAGGAACCAGAGGGTTGCTGCGTGCTTTCCGCGAAGATAGGTATCGTCATCCTTTGCAAGATCCACATTTCCTTCCGAACCCGTAAGAGCAAAGCGGATCAGCATCTCTCTCTGATCGAAGCCATGAATCTTCTTCATCAGCAAATGCGGCGCCTCTCCCTGGAGACGGAAGCCGGTATCATACACATAGAACTCTCCGTTCTCAAAGAATCCGGAAAGCATGAGGATGCCGTTCTTGATCCCGATCTCCTTAAACATCCGCACTGCATTTTCATGCATGCGGCTGAAATATTCATCCAGATGCTTGGAGGGATAGGTTCCTCCCAGGCATACCCGGGACAGTCCCGGCTGTTCATCTGTTGTATAGCGGTCATAGATGCAGGAGGCGGAGCAGTATCCGTCCTTGAAGGTGTAATACATCCCCATGTCCTCACACTGCATGTACTTTTCTACGATGAAACGCTTCTTGTAGGAGGCATCCAGTGCAACCTGCACGCCCTTCCGCAGCTCCTCCTCATTGTAGGCAACCGTCATTCCGACACCACCGCCGTTGTCCACCGGCTTGACCATGACAGGATATACGATCTTGTCCAGATCCTCCTGCTTCATCTCCGCATCCAGATAGAATTCGGGGATGCCGTGAACACCGTAGCGCTCACAGGTGGCCTTGAACACATCCTTAAACGCAAATACATCCACGATCTGCTGGGTGGCATAACAGGGAAGATTCAGCGCCTCGCACACCTTGCAATAGGACGGAACCAGGATGTCCGCCACGCCTACCAGAACACCGTCCACCTTCTCTTCATTCGCCAGAGCCACCAGTCCGGGAACATCCATTCCGTCTACATCATATGCCTTCCATGCAGCCTTCTTGGCCGGATCCGTATGTCGTCCGGAGGATACAATGGTCTTTATCCCCATACTGTTCGCAATCTCTACCAAAGGTGTGGTCTCCGGGTTTCCTCCGAGGATCAGCAGCTTCTTTCCTTCAAATTCACGTTCCATTCTTTCTTTCCTCCGTCCATCAGAATAAGGAATCCTTATAAGGTGATCCCTGCCCCCTGACGCAGCAGCGTGCAGGGCAGCTTCATTCCGTTCATGATATCATAGAATTTTCCCACATCTCCGTGATGGCTTGCAAACATGCCATAGTGACAGGGAATGGTGGTCTTGGGCTTCAGCAGCTCAGCCAGCTGCGGAAGATCCGCTTCATTCATATTTCCGTAAGCCCCGTTGATGGGACCGATCAGAACATCCAGATCTCTCGGAAGAGAGATGACACGGTCCAGGCGAAGACAGGTATCACCTGTCTCATAGATCTTCTTTCCGTCCACATTTACAAGAACACCCACCGCATCCGGCGCGCCCTCCCCGTGGTCGCAGTCAACGAAGTTGATCCCGAAGCTGCCCACAGAAGTCTGATCCCCGGGCTTCACGTAAGTGATCTGGGAATTGTAATACTCCATCTGTGTCTGCTTCACCAGCTTCTCACAGTCCACCGAACAGAACAGGCGTGTTCTTCCGTTCCCCAAAAGGTTCGGAACAGTATCGATATCAAAATGATCCAGGTGCGGATGCGTACAGATCACCGCATCATAGACCAGCTCCTCTGCAAGCAGAAGCTTTGGCAGAAGTCTCCGGAAGCCCTGATCTCCTTCTATCCTTTCCACACAGTCAGACAGGTAGAGGTCGATGGCCAGCAGCTCTCCCGCCGCACTCTTCACGATAAATCCTGCCTGTCCCACCGAGAAGAGATGTGTCTTCCCAAGCGGTGCCGCCTGTATCTTTTCTGCAAGTCGTAACATATCCTAACCTCCAATCCTTCTGCATGCTATGCATGAGACCTGCCCCCGTACAGAAACCTTTTGGTAAGCAGCTCCCTCCGGTCCGTATCCGTCGGAACGGTTACCGTAAGGATCCGTCTCGGGCTCACGCCAAACTCCCCCAGCCGGCTGACCGTCTGCTTTGCGAAGCCTTCACTCACAGAATCAATCAGCACATAATCAAAATCCATCTCCCGTATCTTCTCAATGGGATCCACATCCAGACAACAACGCCTGTATTCCCAGTAATCGTCATCGATCCAACCAACCACTCTGCAGTGTCCGGTCTCCCGGAACCGGTTTACCAGCTGCTGTCCGAAGGTTCCCGCACTGTAGATCACAACCCTTTTCCCATAATAGGCTTTATCAAAGGTGGAATAATCATCCTCCGGCAGTCTTCCTCCCGAACGCATGATACAGATGGACAGTACATAGTCCGTGATCTGTTCGGTAAGTCTCAGTTCTGAAGAGTTCTCCACTCCGTCTCTCCAGCGGATCAGGTATTCATAGAGGCTTCGAAGCTTCCCGGCTTCCGCGGAAAAGCCTGCGCTCTGTTTCAGCATGGAATCCTCTCTCTGCCTGTAATGGTATTCCGTATTATCCGTTACCGTCACACGTTTGCAGCGAAGCAGCGCCGGATAGGTAACGGCCGCATCCTCTCCGATGGAGATCGATTCATCCACCTGCATCTGAACATCATATAACACATCCCTGCGGAAAAGCTTGTTCCATACATAGGTGGTGATCCCCGGTCGGTAAAATGTGCCGCATGACATCATTTCCTTTTGGATCCCGACAAGACCGTCTCCCTCATAGACACCCACCGGAACAGCATTCAGCAGCTCTGCCTTTCGGTCGAAGATCACCCGGGTCTGCGCCGCGCACACCATATCCGCATCGGTCTCCTGCTGAGCCGTCACCAGCTTCTCGATAAAGCGGGGCCCGATCCAGTCATCTCCGTCCACATACGTAACCAGGCCACCCGATGACTCCGCAAGGCCGGCCTTACGCGCGGACACAAGTCCTCCGTTCTCCTTATGAACAACCCTGATCCTGGAATCCTTGGATGCATACAGATCGCAGATCTCGGAGCATCTGTCCTTCGATCCGTCATCCACAAGAATGATCTCAAGATTCCGATAGGTCTGGTTCACGATGCTTTCCACACATATCCCCACATATCGGTCGATCATGTAAACCGGAACAATTATGCTGATAAGCGGTTGCTTCTCCATGGTTCTTCTCCAACATTGCAGGTGCGTTAGCCCGGACTCACTTCCGTCTGGGCATACATGGATATTATATCTCATACAGCCGTCCATATCAAGCAAAAACCGCACTGCCAAAAAGGGCCGGGAAAGGAAAAAAGAAGAACAGCAGCTGCCGACCGGCAACTGCTGTTCCCCATTTATTTGATTCTATGAATCGTTATTCTCTTATGCCTCCTCAGCGATTGCTGCCTGAGCTGCTGCCAGACGAGCTACCGGTACACGGAACGGTGAGCAGGATACATAGTCAAGACCGATCTTATGGCAGAACTC
>CADBRW010000074.1 GCA_902797155.1 uncultured Lachnospiraceae bacterium | reverse complement strand
GTAAATGGTATTCAGGTAATACTCCATGATCTGCTTCTTGTCATAGCGCTTCTCCAGCTCCACGGCAAGATACTGCTCCTGAACCTTACGGGTAAGGCGCTGCAGGAAGGTCTTCTCATCCATTCCGACATTGAAGACATGGTTCTTGATCAGCTGCTGCGTGATGGTAGAAGCACCTTGACTGGAATCACGGGTGGTCACAAGCCGGATCGCGGCACGAAGGATACCCTTTGCATCGATCCCGTTATGCTCCCAGAAACGCTCGTCCTCTATGGATACAAAGGCATTTACCATCTGCTCCGGTATCTCATCATAATATACATAGATCCGGTTGGAATTTACGGTGGAAAGGGTATCGATCTCCTTTCCCGACTGATCGCAGATGATCGTCTTGAATCCTTTGGGCTTGATACTGATGGTGTCAATATCCGGAGCGTTGTCCAGCATGCCCTTCATCATACCAAAACCGGCACCGGCCATTACCACAACAGCAAACACAATGAGGGCCAGCAGGAGCTTAAAACCGGTGATGAATATCCGGCGTTCGTTCCTCTGTCCCTTGGAGACAAGCTTTCTCTGTTTTTTCTGTAAGCTGTATTTATTGAAGTTCAAAGCCCTGGGCCTCCTGTCACTTCACAAACATTTCTACTAACTAAATTATTATAGCAAATGTCCCACAAAAATACAAGATATTGTGGTCGGTTCACCATATTTACACTTTTTATTTCTTCTTACCCGACTTGTCGCCATGTTTGTCCGGATGTTTCTCCGCCTGTCTGACAGGCTTCTTCTCCGGTTTCTTCTCTGCCTTCTTCTCAGGCTGCTTCTCTGCCTTCTTCTCAGGCTGCTTCTCTGCCTTCTTCTCGGGCTGCTTCTCTGCCTTCTTCTCGGGCTGCTTCTCTGCCTTCTTCTCAGGCTGCTTCTCTGCCTTCTTCTCAGGCTGCTTCTCTGCCTTCTTCTCAGGCTGTTTCTCGGCCTTCTTCTCAGCCTTCTTCTCAGCCTTCTTTCCGGCCTTCTTCTCAGCCTTCTCCGCTTCCTTCTTCTTCTCGATCAGATCCTCAACGGAGCCTTCCACAGCCACGGATCTGGTCACGCGATCGATCTCTTCCTGTGTCATGGGACGCATCAGCGGATCCACATACTGGGATGTATAGTAATGATACATCGCCTTGTATTCTTCACTGAAGCTGTCATTGGCATGACCGTGCATCTCGTCGAAGTCCCGGTTATTGCTGATACGCTTGATGACATGAAGCGCCACATTTGCACAGTGAGAAGATATACGCTCAAAACTGTTGATCAGATCAAAGAGATGTACGCCTCCCTGGATACTGCAGTCTCCGTTCTGAAGGCGGTCCACATGATGGGACTTGATCAGCTCCTTCAGCTTATCGATCATCTCGGACAGCGGTTCAACCCGCACAGCAAGTGATTCATCATCCTCCTGGAAGGATGTGAAGCAGGTGTTCATGGTATATTCCACAGCCGCAATGATGGTATCCACTTCACGATGACCATACGGCGAGAAATGAATCTCCTGTTCATTTTTCTCCCGCGCGATATGGGCGATGCTCATACAGTAGTCACCGATCCGTTCCAGATCACTGATGGAATTCAGGATCTCGGAAACAACCAGCTTGTCATCTGCAGTCAGACGTCTCTGGTCGATACGGACAATATAGGCAGAAAGCGCCGTTTCACACTGATCCAAAAAGTCTTCGTTCTGCTCCAGCTCCGGGAATTTGGATGCATCATAGGTATAGATCATGCTGGTAGCCGTGCGATAGTTATCATGGATCGCATCGGTCATCTTCCGGATCAGCTCCTTGCACTGTTCCAGAGCGATGGTAGGTGTATTGAGAAGCATGTCATCCAGCTTGGCAAGCTCCAGAGACTGCTCGCTCTGCTCTTCCTTACCGCCCAGACGGTCGCAGAGCTTTGTCATCTTCTCCGTTCCGATCAGAAGGATGATACTTGTTATCAGGTTGAACAGCAGATGCACCGTAGCGATGCTGCCTCGGTTTACGGTATCGGAAAGCCAGGGCAGACCCACCGTATAGTGCAGGCCGTAGATCACAACCATAAAGAACAGCGCGCCGAAGATATTAAAGAGCAGATAACTCCAGGATACCTTCTTTGCCTTTTTGTCAGAGCCGAACAAACCGATGATGATGGGCATACATTTTCCGAGATTGACGCCGATAACGATGGGGATGGTCACGGCATAGGTTATGGTGCCGGTAGCTGACAGCGCCTGCAGGATACCGACAGATGCATTGGAGCTCTGGATCACGGCAGTGACCAGAAGACCGATCCCGAGACCCAGAATCGGATTCTCGAAGGAAGTGAACATGGATTGGAAGGACTCACTTTCACGAAGAGGCAGGAACACCTCCTCCATCAGAGTCATACCATAGAACAGCATACCGAGACCGATCAGGATCCCGGCTGATTCCTTCAGATTCTTCTTCTTTGTAAA
The DNA here is from genome assembly GCA_902797155.1 of uncultured Lachnospiraceae bacterium. Taxonomy (GTDB): domain Bacteria; phylum Bacillota; class Clostridia; order Lachnospirales; family Lachnospiraceae; genus Eubacterium_Q. The sequence continues at coordinate 8,303 of CADBRW010000074.1, read as the reverse complement.
CAAACGGATAAATGCACCGATTCCGACCAGCAGAGGTGCAAAGGATGAAGGCTTCAGGAGCTGAAGCCAGATATTGTCAGAACCCAGATCACCCAGTCGGAGGATCTGTGCCGTAGCCGTACTACCCACATTGGAACCGAAAACCACCGGAAGCGCCTGTGCAAGCTTCATGATCCCGGCATTTACAAAACCGCTGACCATGATGGTAACGGCTGCCGAGCTCTGAATGATGGCAGTTACAGAGGTTCCGAAGAACCAGCCCTTGATACGGCCGCCGATCTTGCTGCGTCCGGTTGTAAGGCGTCCCAAAATACGTTCCATACCGGAGCCTGCCACCTTCTCCAATGAGGAACTCATAAAGCTCATGCCGAACAAAAAGAGTCCGACACCGCCGAATAACTGTAGTATACTGATTACGTCCATTTCCGTCTCCTGCAGGTCCCCGCTCCGCGTCGGGGGGTTCTTTCTTTCAATCTCACCTGAACATACGAAGTTATTATACCAAAACCTGCACATGTTTACAACGATAAAAATAAGGGGGTCAGACCCCATTACAAAATTGTTACGTACAAGTATGTAACAGTTTTGTAATGGGGTCTGACCCCCTGCAGACGTCTTACTGGACCTTCTCCAGGCGGACGTTGCGGATATGGATGGTTGCGGTGGAGCCCTGGTTACCCATGTTGAACTCAACACGTCCCATATCATCATCCTTCTTGGTCATATCAAACTCATAGGTAAAGGTCTGATATTCGGTGGTCAGCTCCAGCTTGGTATCCGGTAGATACCGGATCCAGTCCACCTCAGGCGCCGTAACCGCCGTGATCATAGTACGGGGTTCATCGGCGTAAGCCTCAAAGGAAAGTTTGTACTTCTCTCCCTTCACCATAGGCATATGCGGCTGTACCAGCTGCACACTGTACTCCTCGGTTCCGGCATTTGTGGAGGTGATGACGATCTCATTGTCCTTGATCTCCGCAGCACCCGCACCATCGTTAAAGAGCAGGAACTTCCAGTCTTCATCATCCGTCAGGTCCTCAGCCACGCTGAAATCACTGTTGGTGATGAAGTTTCCTGTCTCATCGGCTTCCTTCCAGTTCATGACCTTTTCAGGCTTCTTTACATTTTCATCGTAGGAATCCTTCTGATATACGCGAACATAATCCACATACATGTTGGTGTTCTCATCAAATGTAAGGTTCGGATCCGGATCGCCGGGCCAGTCACCGCCCACAGCAACATTCAGGATCACATGGAATGCCTGGTTAAAGGGTGCCGGATACGGCTTCTCTTCCTCGCCCTCGACTGCCGTGAACCAGTCGCTGGTCTCAAAATACTGCTTTCCGTCCACATACCAGCGGATGATACCCGGTTCTACCTCAACCGCAAAGACATGATACTCCTTGGAGAAATCACTTCCATCGGAATACATGCCCTGGCGCTGGGTGTGGGGCTCGCCGAAATGCAGCGTTCCGTACTGATGCGTGGTATCATTTCCGAGGACCTCCATGATGTCGATCTCACCGCACTTGGGCCACTGGCCATAGGTTTCCTCATCCAGGGGCATCATCCAGAACGCCGGCAGGAAGCCCTGTCCTGCAGGAACCTTCAGCTTTGCCTCGAAACGCCCGTACTTGAAATCATGCTTACCCTGAGTATTCACACGGCCGGAGACATAGGATACCTTTCCATTATCATCCACATTCTTTACCGGCCGGATCACCAGCTCGCCGTCCTTCACGTAAGCATATTCTTCACTGGGAACATACTCCTGAAGCTCATGATTTACCCAGCCCACCTCATGGGTCTCATAGTTCCAGTCCTCTTCCTTCAGCTTTGCTTCCGCCTGGTCGAAGTTGTCCTCCCATACCAGATGGTAGTCCGCATCGGTAGGATAGGATACATAGGGATCCTTCTCCTCAGCCGTTTTTGCCTCAGTTGCAGCTTCCGTCGGTGCGGTGGTATCCGCAGCCCCTGAGGACGCATCATCCTTCTTCCCGCAGCCGGAAGCCACCAGCATCAGTGACAGCGCAGCACATGCGATTTTCTTCTTCATACTCTCTCCCTCTTTACCATATCTTTCAGCCAAATGTGAGTCCGGCCGGTCTACTTCTCGTTCAGCTTCTTCTCAATGGCTTTGATGATGATCTTCAGAGCCTTGATCCGGGCATATTTCTTGTCATTGGATTCCAGCACATGCCAGGGTGCATACTTCGTATTCGTCTTCTGAAGCATCTCATCCACGGCAGTCTCATAAAGATCCCATTTCTCGCGGTTTCTCCAGTCCTCATCCGTGATCTTCCACTGCTTCTCCGGCGTATTCTGCCGCTCGGTGAAACGCTCCAGCTGGGTGTCCTTGTCGATCTGTACCCAGAACTTGATCACCACCGCGTTCCAATCTGCCAGTTCCTTCTCAAATTCATTGATCTCATTGTATGCACGCTGCCAGTCGTTCTCCGTACAGAAGCCCTCCAGACGTTCCACCATCACGCGGCCGTACCAGGTACGGTCGAAAATGGCAATATGTCCGTCCTTCGGAAGCCGGTTCCAGAATCTCCACAGATAATGCCGGGCCTTCTCCGCAGGCTCCGGACTTGCGATGGGATGCACCTCATAACCACGGGGATCCAGGGCCGCAGCCACACGTTTGATATTTCCGCCCTTTCCGGCCGCATCCCAGCCCTCATAGGCAATGATCACCGGGATCTTCTTCAGATACAGCTCGTTATGAAGCTTGCCCAGCTTCTTCTGTAGCTCATCCAGCTCCTTCTTGTATTCCTCATCGGAAACAGCCTTGTCGAGAGCGATCTCGGAAAGCTTCGGAATGCTCTTCATCGGGAATACATTCTGCAGCATGGGCGGCTTCTGCTTTGCTTCCATATTTGTAAGCGCAGTATCGATGGAGGCTACCAGGATCTCCGTCATCTGGAGTTCAGACCATTTCTTACTGGTGGCATCAATGAAATACCAGGGCGCCACAAACTGATTCGTGGTCTCCAGATATTCATCATAGACATCCAGGCATTCCTTATAATGCTTATTCTGCCATTTATCCCCCTGGGAAACGCGCCATTTGGTCACGGAATTCTCTTCCAGTGCCGAAAGGCGTTTCTTCTGAGTCTTCTCTCCGATGTGGAAGAAATATTTCACCACCAGGTACCCGTTATCATTCAGCTGGCGTTCAAACCGCTTTATGCTGATCAGGTGCGAACGATACTCCTCTTCACTGATCTCTCCATGGAGATAATGTGACGTCACCTCACCCATCCAGCTTCCGTCAAAGAAGGAGAACTGACCCTGCTTCGGTATCCGCACGAAATACCGGTACAGGAAGGGCCGGCGTATCTCCTCCTGCGTCGGTTGGGACAAAGTCTCAACCTTAAAGAATCTCGGATCCAGTCCCTTGATCACGCGTCCCAGAACGCTTCCCTTTCCGGCTGCACCCCAGCCATCCATGACCACCAGCACCGGAAGCCCCTTCTCCTTAATGGCAGTCTGACGAACCGCAAGCTCAGCCCTGGCCTTGGCCAGTCGCTCCGCGATCTCCTCATCCGACGGCATCTCTTCTTTTACCCATTCCTTTAACATAGCACTACCTCCCCTTTTTTAGAACAGACCGGCGATCAGATAGACCACAGCTGCCGTAACCCATGCAATCAAACACTGCAGTCCCACAATGGAAACCGCCCACTTTGCTCCCAATTCTCTTCTCACGGAGGCGATGGCCGCCACACAGGGTGTGTACAGCAGACAGAATACCAGAAGCGATATACCGGCTGCCGGCGAGATCACCGTAAGCAGCGGCGCGCCTGCAAGGAGTACCTGCAAGGTGGAAACCACACTCTCCTTTGCCATAAATCCGGTGATCAGCGCGGTTACGATCCTCCAGTCTCCAAAACCCAGAGGTGCAAAGAGCGGCGCAAACCAGCCGGAGATCACCGTAAGAATACTCTTACTCTTCTCAACCATATTCAGGTTGAAATCAAAATTACCAAGGAACCAGATCACGATGGTCGCGATAAAGATCACCGTGAAGGCCCGTACCAGGAAATCCTTTGCCTTCTCCCATATCAAACGCAGTACATTTTTCAGTCCCGGAAGCCGGTAGTTCGGAAGCTCCATTACAAAGGGGACCGCCTCACCGCGAAATACCGTTTTCTTGGAAAGGAGCGCCATCAGGATCCCCATCAGAATGCCGAAACAGTAGATGGCCGTTATGATCAGGGCTCCCTTCCCGGGGAACATCGCCGATACGATAAATCCGTAGATCGGAAGCTTGGCCGTACAGCTCATGAAGGGGATCAGCAGGATCGTCAGCTTTCTGTCTCTTTTCGACGGAAGCGTCCGGCTGGCCATGATCCCGGGCACCGAGCATCCGAATCCGATCAGCATCGGGACGATACTTCTTCCCGAAAGACCGATCCGTCGAAGGGACTTATCCGTAACAAAGGCCACCCTGGCCATATATCCGGTATCTTCCAACAGTGAAAGGAAGAAGAAAAGGATAAGAATGATGGGCAGGAATGAAAGCACCGTTCCCACACCCGGAAGGATTCCCTCCGTTATCAGGGAATGAATCACCTCATTTACATTCATGGAGGTCATAACATCATCCAGCTTACCGGACACAAATCCGATTCCCCGCTCCATCAGCCCCTGAAGACTTGCTCCGAATATATTGAAGGTCAGAACAAAGATCAGGGCCATAATCCCGATAAAAGCCGGGAGTGCCGTATATCTTCCGGTCAGGATCCTGTCGATCCTTTCACTCCGTTCCCGTTCCTTACTCTGAACCGGCTTTACAACCGCATTCCGGACAACCTTCTCTATAAAGGAAAACCGCATATCCGCCATGGCCGCCGCACGGTCCAGGCCACGTTCCTCTTCCATCTGGAGAATGATATGCTCCACCATTTCCTCTTCATTACCGGTAAGCTGCAACGCACGGATGACACGCGGATCACCCTCGATCAGCTTATTCGCCGCAAAACGTACCGGCAGGTCCGCCCGTTTTGCGTGATCCTCGATCAGATGCATGATCGCATGCAGGCAGCGGTGAACCGCTCCCCCATGATCCTCTTCCGAACAGAAATCCTTTCTTCCTGGGCTCTCCTGATATTTTGCCACATGAAGGGCATGCTCCACAAGCTCGTCAACGCCCTCATTCTTTGCGGCTGTAATGGGAACCACCGGGATGCCCAGCATTTCCTCCATGGCATTGATCCGGATAGAGCCACCGTTTCCACGGAGCTCGTCCATCATATTGACCGCCAGTACGATAGGCACATCCAGCTCGATCAGCTGCATGGTCAGGTACAGGTTCCTCTCAATATTGGTGGCATCAACGATATTTATGATCCCCTTCGGTTTCTCCCGAAGGATGTACTGTCTGGAAATGATTTCCTCACTGGTATATGGAGACAGGGAATAGATTCCCGGCAGATCCACCACCTCTGTGTTGGGATGGTTGCGGATCGCTCCGCTCTTACGGCTGACCGTAACGCCCGGAAAATTCCCCACATGCTGGTTGGAGCCTGTCAACTGATTGAACAGTGTCGTCTTACCGCAGTTCTGATTTCCGGCCAAAGCAAAGGACAGGACCGTATCCTCCGGCAGGGGATGCTCATCGGAAGAGTCATGAAAGATACCTTCTTCTCCATATCCCGGATGATGCTTATGCCAGGAAAGCGTCTTCAGGCGTTCCGCCCCGTCCGAGTCGTCACTTATCAGGATCCCCGTTGTGCCGGTGGATTCCCGAACCGATGCTTCGGAGATCTCGATTTTCTCCGCATCCGCCAGGCGAAGCGTCAGTTCATAACCATGCAGCATAAACTCCATGGGGTCGCCCATAGGGGCAAACTTCACCAGCGAGATCTGCGCTCCGGGGATCACTCCCATATCCAGAAAATGCTGCCTCAGCGCTCCTTCTCCTCCCACAGAAAGTATCGTGGCAGAATATCCGACTTTCAATTCCCTTAGTGTCATACACGCTTCTTCCTTCAGTCCCTCTTCTTTTCCGCTGTCCGGAATCATGACAGAAGAAAAGACCGGGTATGCATACCCGGTCTTATTTTACCACATCACAGACGATTCTACTATGTATAATCGTCGTTCAATCAGATATTTTTTTGAATCCGAAGGATGTTATGTCCGTCCTTGTATTCATACGTCATATCATCCATACTTTTCTTCACCATGAAGATACCAAGTCCTCCGATCTGCCGCTCCTCAGCGGAAAGCGTCACATCCGGATCTTCCTTTGCCAACGGATCATACGGTACTCCATGATCGATGAATGTGAGTTCTATGCGAAGCGGTTCTTCAATGACCTCCGCACGGATGGTTGCCGGTCCCTGTCCCGGTTTATATGCATAGTTCGCTATGTTGACGAAAATCTCCTCAACCGCGATATCCACCTGCATCTGCACCTTCATCGGACATTCCAGTCTCTCCAGCTCTCCATCCACGAAGTCAAGGACCTGCTGAAGGTTTTCCACCTTTGCCTCAATTACCATTTCCTTCATGGCCTGTACCTCCCGGTCATCCCACAAGTCTTCTTACCCGTCTCAAAAACATCGACATGAGAGAACCTGCATCTCTGCAGGTTCTCATCTTCGACGAATCAACTATTCGATGGTAAGAATATCTGAGAATCCTGTCACCTCAAACACTTCCATGATCTCTTCGCTAACGTTCTTAACAACCATACTTCCTTGCTTGTTCATGGTTTTCTGTGCAGAGAGAAGCACACGAAGGCCGGCAGATGAAATATAGTCAAGCGCAGCAAGATCAATAGTCAGACCTGTGATACCATCCAGAGAACCCTTCAGCTCCTCTTCCAGCTCGGGAGATGTTGTTGTGTCAAGTCTTCCCTCCAGAGCAATACAGAGCTCCTGTCCGTTCTGTTCTTTTGTGATTGTCATCGCAGTTACTCCTTTCTGATTATAGAATCTAATTGATTATATCACGTTATTTGTGTTTTTTCTATGTTTCTTTTTCACTTTTTTTCGCCATTTCAAAAATAAACTGTGATATAATGATTTTGCATGTATGATTCATCACATTTTCTTAGAAAAAGTAAGGAGATCACCTTATGAAACTTCGCTATCCATACGGAAAAAATGTATTTATAACCGGTGCATCCAGCGGCATCGGCAAGTCCATGGCAATTCTTTTTGCAGGAAACGGTTATACCGTCACCGGCGTGTCGCGCTCCTGTCCGGAAGGGACGAGGAAGTTCCCGGGCGGCGGTTCTCTCACCCTTCGGAGGATGGACGTGACTTCAAGCAAGTCTGTTCAGAAGGTACTCCGTACACTGCCCAAGGTCGATATCGCCATACTGGCTGCCGGAATGGGGGTTGCAGGCTCCGTGGAGGATACACCCATCGAGTATGCAAGAAAGCAGATGGACGTGAATTACTTCGGCGTTCTGCGTTGCTGTAAGGCGATCCTTCCCCTGATGCGGCAGGAAGAGCACGGACTCATTATGGTCATCGGCTCCGTGGCCGGGCGGATCTCCATCCCCATGCAGAGCCATTATTCCTCCAGCAAATACGCTCTGGAGGCACTTGTGGAGGCCCTCCGTCTGGAGACCGCACCCTACGGGATCCGTGCCACAATCATCGAACCCGGTGATACCAAAACCGGCTTCACCGATCAGCGGAAGACCTACCGCAAGGAAGGCTCTCCCTACAACGAAGCTATGGAGAAGGCAGTAGGTCAGATGGAGGAGGACGAAAGAAACGGTGTTTCTCCCCTCAATGTCGCGCGAGTCGCACTGAAGGTCAGCGAATCCCTGAATCCTCCAACCAGAGTGGCCGTGGGAACGAAGTACAAGGCCGCGGTAAAGCTGACCTCTCTCCTCCCGGACCGTTGCCGGGAAGCAGTCGTACGATCACTGTACGTGAAATGACGCGTACAGAAAGATTTCTGTTTTTGCCGGCTTCATGCCCTTGATCAGTTTTTCAAATGCTTCAGCCAGCTCATCCGACCGCATCTCGTGGCGTCGCCACTCGATGCAGGGCTGTGCCCTATACAATAAAAAAGAAAGCTATCCGCGTGCTTGCACGCGGATAGCTTTCTTTTTTATTGTGCAGGAGCCTGACTAGCAGACACCCTGTGCGATCATTGCCTCAACAACCTTCTTGAAGCCGGCGATGTTAGCGCCTGCAACATAGTTGCCTTCCATACCATACTCCTTAGCTGCATCATCGATATTGTGATAGATACCAACCATGATGTTCTTCAGCTTGGAATCAACCTCTTCGAAGCTCCAGGAAAGTCTCTCGGAGTTCTGGCTCATC
>CADBRW010000073.1 GCA_902797155.1 uncultured Lachnospiraceae bacterium | reverse complement strand
TGCCGTATTTCTACTCTACTTATGAAGAGGAAAATGAATCGGTTGTTTCGGATAAGAAGAAGATCCTGGTTCTGGGCAGCGGCCCCATCCGGATCGGGCAGGGCGTGGAATTCGACTATTCTACGGTTCATGCGGTAAAGACCATCCGGGATATGGGGTATGAAGCCATCGTGGTGAACAATAACCCAGAGACCGTGTCCACGGATTATACCACGGCGGATAAACTGTATTTCGAGCCTCTGACGCCGGAGGATATCATGAATATCGTGGAGCTGGAGAAGCCGGAGGGTGCCATCGCAACGCTGGGAGGACAGACCGCCGTGAATCTGGCGGAACCCCTTACCAGACGTGGCGTGAAGATCATCGGAACCGACTGCGACGCCATCTTTAAGGCGGAGGACCGCGATGCATTTGAAGCACTGATCGAGGAGCTGGACATCCCGCATCCGAAGGGAGAAGCGGTAACGGATATCGAGAGCGGTGTTACGGTAGCGGCACGGATCGGCTATCCCGTGCTGGTTCGCCCCAGCTTCGTTCTGGGCGGACGTGCCATGGAGATCGTGGCAAATGAGGAGATGCTCCGGCATTACCTGCAGAGTGCGGTTGAGGTGAATGAAGACCAGCCTGTACTGGTAGACAAATATCTGGTTGGTAAGGAAGTGGAAGTGGATGCCATCTGCGACGGAAAGGAGGTCTTCCTGCCCGGCATCATGGAGCTGGTGGAGCGGACCGGCGTACATTCCGGCGACAGCACCAGTGTGTATCCGCCATTCTCCATCTCGCAGAAGGTGAAGGATACGATCCTGGACTATACCACGAAGCTGGGTCTGGGCATCGGCATCGTAGGACTCTTCAACATCCAGTTTATTGTTGATAAGGAAGATAATGTATATATCATCGAGGTGAATCCCCGTGCTTCCAGAAGTGTGCCCTTCCTTTCCAAATCCAGCGGGTACTCCCTGGTGGATATCGCAACGAAGGTCATGCTGGGCCAATCCCTTGCTGATCAGGGCATCGCAGCGGGCGTGGCACCGGAGAAGCAGTTCTGGTATGTAAAGGCGCCGGCCTTCTCCTTCGAGAAGCTGCACGGCATGGACGCCTACCTCTCGCCGGAAATGAAATCCACCGGTGAGGCCATCGGTTATGACCGCAGGCTGAAACGTGCATTCTACAAGGCGCTTCAGGCTTCCGGCATCAAGATGAAGGACTACGGAACGGTTATGGTGACACTGGCGGATGAGGACAAGGAGGAGGCACTTCCTCTGGTACGCCGGTTCTATGAGATGGGATTCAATATCGAAGCCACGGTGGGAACGGCGACCTTCTTAAAGGAGAACGGCATCCGCACACGGCTTCGCGGAAAGCTCTCCGACGGAAGTGATGAGGTTCTGAAGTCTATCAGAGCCGGTTATGTAAGCTACATCATCAATACCAGGGCCATCCTTTCCGGCGTGCATTACAATGACGGTGTTGCCATTCGGCAGTGTGCCGTTGAAAACGGAGTGACCATGTTTACATCACTGGATACCGTACGGATCCTGCTGGATGTACTTGAAGAGATCTCGCCGGAGATCTCCACCATCTAACATTTGACAGAGGGAAGGTTCCCCTGACGCATCAAAAAAGAATCCGCACGGTATGCCATGAAAATGTCATGCTATGCGGATTCTTTTCGTAATGATGTGACGTGGGATCTGACCCTATGTCACTTTTTAAGCAATAGTCTGTAGAGTAGGAACCCGATGAGTGCTCCGAGGGTATTGGAGATCACATCGTCGATGTCGAAGAGCCCGAGTCGGCAGAAATACTGGGTCAGCTCGATCCCGAGGGATGCCAGGGCACCGAAGGGAAGAACCACATACCACCGTTTTGCGAAACGGAACAGGGTTGGGAGCAGATAGCCGAAGGGGACGAAGAGCAGTACATTTGCGATCAGCTGATAGAAGTTAAGCTTGCTGATGATGACAAACCAGCCGTCCCACCCGATGGCGTTTCGAATGGTATGAAACGGGGTGAGGAGTGCGCTTCGTTCTGCGCCGGCGGTACGCACCAGAAGGGTGAAGTACAGAACGGCGATCAGATAAACCACGGCGATGGGCCAGCGTGTCTTTCGGTTGAACATGAGCAGGATCAGGGTCAGCACAATAAATCCCAGGGCAAGCAGCACTTCTGCGCCGCCTTCCGAGTTGGGGAAGAGTGTCCATACCGGATCCAGCAGGATTGTATGAAAGAGTGAGCTCACTGTATCAAACATCGTGACATTTCCTTTAAAAATATATGTGAGAAATGTACCACAGTCCGGCAAAATTCTCAAGTGATAAATCGGGGACGGTTGCATTTTTGCCTGAGGAGCAAGTATAATAGGAGGGTGGAAACATCGACCGTAAGGAAAGGAGAAGGCGATGAACGAGAATTATAAAAAGAGATACCGGTTGCTGGCCCAGAAGGTGATCAAGGGGCTGGAATCGAGAAATATGTCGGCTTACTATGCGGAGGACGGCGAGGCAGCACTGGCAAAGGCTTTGGAGCTGATCCCCGAGGGGGCCTCCATCGGCATGGGCGGATGCGTGAGCGCCCGTGAGATCGGACTTGTGGATGCGCTGAAGCAGGGGAATTATCAGTTCATAGACAGGGATCTCTTCGAGGATAAGAGACAGGCCATGCTGGACAGCTATGATGCGGATTTCTTCATTTCCAGTGCGAATGCCATGACGGAGGATGGGGTCCTGGTGAATATCGACGGTAATTCCAATCGGGTTTCCGCCATCTGCCAGGGACCGAAGCATATCCTCTTCATCATCGGAATGAATAAGATCTGCGATGATCTGGACGGGGCCATGAAACGTGCGAGAAATGTGGCAGCACCCATTAACGCCCAGCGTTTCAATCTCGATACACCCTGTGCCAAGACCGGATCCTGCATGGACTGCAAGTCACCGGACACCATCTGCTGTCAGTTCCTGATCACCCGTTTCTCCCGGCATCCGGGCCGGATCCATGTGATCCTGGTAAATGAGGATCTGGGTTACTAAAACGGGAACGGTAAATCAGGAAAGGCGGATCAGAGAATTGGAAGAGAAGAAGGCTAAGACACGTGCGGTGATCTTTGATATGGACGGAGTGATCTTCGACACGGAGCAGCTCTATATCTCCTGCTGCAAGGCTGTGGCAGGCAAGTACAATATGGGCGACGATGCGAAGGTGGAGGCGGTCTGCCATAAATGTATCGGTGTGACCAGCACTGTGACAAGGCAGAATCTTTTGGATACCTATGGGGAGGATTTCCCCCTTGAGGACTATTTTGCGGATTCAATGAAGATCTTCATGGAGCGGTTCGGAGACGGGAAGCATCTCATCAAACCCGGCGTCCATGAACTCTTTGCATATCTGAAGCAGGAGGGCTACAGGATCGCCCTGGCCTCCTCCACAAAGACCGCAACTCTGTCCGGAGAGCTGGAGAATGCAGGACTGCTGCAGAACTTTCATGTGGTGGTGGGCGGTGACCAGGTGAGCAGGAGCAAACCGGAACCGGATATCTTCCTTCGCGCGGCGGAGCTGCTGGAGGAGAAACCGGAGGAATGCTTCGTTATCGAGGATTCCTACAATGGGATCAGAGCGGCACATGCCGCCGGGATGCATCCCATCATGGTGCCGGATCTGCTTCCTCCGACTGAGGAAATGCAGGAGAAGGCGGAGGTGATCCTGGATTCCCTCCATGATGTGGTGAATTATCTCTCGCAACAGGCATAAATGTCAGTGTATTGGTAAAGGGAGAAGAAGATGTTATCAAGGTTTGAAAGACGTGCTATACGTTCCCTTGCGGGAATGGTCTTCGGTGATGCCGATCGGGAGCAGGAGCGGACGATGCAGCTTCCTCCGGAGGTTATGATGCAGATGCGGCGGCAGAATCCGGCGGACAGCCATGATCCGGTGCCTGAGGTAAGCACCGGATATGCGGTCAGCTGCTCATTTTCCTATGCGGATGAAGTGACCGGAAGGATCCCTTCCGTCTATCCGGCAGATGCGCCGATGCGGCTTGGGGATCAGCTGAGGGCGGACTATCTCACATTTTTGGGATTTATCTACCTGCCGAGGGGGGAGGAGCCCATTCGTCAGGTGACCATGATCAATGAGCTTCTGGGGGCTCGGATGAACCCGCAGCAGTTCATGGTGATCCGGCAGAATAAGAGCATGTCGCCGGACATCCTGACCAAGGTACCGGTTTCACTTACCTATTTTGCGGAGGACGATCTGGCCAACAATACGTTCCAGGGCCTGGCAGGGGCTTCGCTGTCCCGGTTTATCGTAAATACCTTCCGGGATCTGGGGCTTGATTTTATTGCGCTCAGCGGGGGCTCCGATGCGGAAATGCAGCGCCTCACGGATTACCTGGGGATGATGAATGACTACCTGATGGAGAAGAATCTGTACTTCACTCAGGATCCTCTCAGAAAGGGCGTGAAGGGACATCCGAATTTCGGTGTGCCGGGCCTTTCGGCGCGAATGAATTACGGGAATGTTCCCGCACAGGAACCCGCATTTTCCGGAGGAATCGATTTCCCGAGCAAGAAGGCGCGTACGGATGAAGGCGCTTCCGCCGGTGGTGTAAATGCGGCGGGAGAAAGCGGAGTGCGCGAATCTTCCGTGGGCGGATTCGACGGCGGATTCAGCCTGCAGGATCGTGAGGAACCCGGTCTGGGACACGGCCTGATGGATGACGGTGGACTTGGGCGGCGTGATCCTTTTGGTGATGAGAGCTTTGGACGGCGTGACCCCTTCGGTGAGAGCGGGCAGGATGATTACCGGTCCTCGGAAGGCATGGGCCTTTTGGAGAGGAACCGGATGGAGGCCGCAGGGATCGATATCACAAAGAAACCCGTGGCGAAGGAACCCTCTGAGCTGGACAGGCTGATGGAGGAGCTGGACCATCTGATCGGTCTTGCAAGGGTGAAGAAGAATCTCAGTAATCTGATCAATGTGATCCGCATCCGTAAGGTTCGGGAGGATATGGGACTTGCGGATACGAAAATGTCACTGCATCTGGTATTCTCGGGAAATCCGGGAACCGGAAAGACAACGGTGGCAAGACTTCTGGCGAAGATATACAAGGCCATCGGCGTTGTGGAGAAGGGACAGCTGGTGGAGGTAGACCGGGCAGGCCTGGTAGAGGGCTATATGGGTCAAACGGCACAGAAGACCCAGGAGGTCATCGACAGTGCCATCGGCGGTGTGCTCTTCATCGATGAGGCCTATACCCTGACGAATAACAAGGAGCATGGGGATTACGGCCAGGAAGCGGTGGATACGCTGCTGAAAAGGATGGAGGATGACCGGGACAGCTTTGTGGTGATCGTTGCCGGTTACACGGAGCCCATGGAGGAATTCCTGGAGTCGAACCCGGGACTTCGTTCCCGCTTCAGCAAGGTCATCGAGTTTGATGATTATACCGAGGATGAGCTAAAGACCATCTTTATCCATATGTGCAAGGACCAGGACTTCCATCTTTCCGAGGATGCGGAAGACGTTATGGCGGAACATTTTCATAGGATGGTGGAAGAGAAGGATGAGAATTTCGCGAATGCGAGAGAGGTCCGGAACTACTTTGAACGCTGTATCGAACGTCAGGCCAACCGCCTGGTGGAGGAGGGCGTGACGGACCGGTCTCAGGTGATGACCTTCACAGCGAAGGATCTGACGGAGGAGTTCAAACCGAGAGAAACTGAGAGCAGTGCGGACGAATACTGCGAGGTAGAGTTCGAGCCGTCGGAGATTCTGACAACAGAAGAAGCGGAGCTTTCGCAGGAAACCGATGAGCCCGAGGAAGAATCGGATGAATCCGGGGATGAATCGGATGGATTTACCTGGGAAGGACTTTGACAGGAAAATGGTAGCATAAGGTAAGTGACATGAAAGAGAAGAAGAAGGAAATACTGCTTGATGCCGGGGCGGTGGACGCGCTGTCAGAGGATCTGATGGAAACCATGCTCGGGCTGGGAATACGGAAGAAGAATGCGATACAGACGCGGTATGCGGCGGAGGCCGTCCTTCTTGCAATGTATGAACATTTTCCGGAGCCTCATAAAGTCACGACGATCCTGAAGAGGGAGTACGGCAATAAGGTCCTTCTGATCCGCTATGAGGGTGAAGAGTACAACCCCCTTGATAATCAGGGGAATCAATGGATGGGCTTCTTCCTTCCGAACTATGCGCCCGTCCCCACGTGGATGTATCGGGACGGGGCGAATGAGCTCCGCCTCAGACTGCCCAAGAGCAGGGTGAAGAAGGAAGTGATCCTCCTTTCCGCCGTTCTGTTGGCAGTGGCTCTGGGTCTTCTGCAGCCGGTGATCCCGGATGCGGTGGAAGGGTCGATGAAAACCTATATCCTGGAGCCTGTGGAGAAAGGATTTTTGGGGCTGCTGACAACCTTCGCCGGCATCACGGTCTTTCTGTCCCTGGTTACCGGGATCTGCGGAGTCGGAACGGTTTCCGAGTTCGGTAAGATCGGGAAGCGGCTGGTGCTTCGGTTCATCGGCCTTACATTTGTGGGGTCGGCCATTGCGGCGGCGGCGATGATCCCGTTTTTCTCCTTCATCTACGGAAGCTCCGGAGGAGAAGGACAGGGCCAGAAGATTATGGATCTGATCATCGGCATCATTCCGAAGAACCCCATCACTCCCTTCATGGAAGGAAATATGCTGCAGATCGTTGTGATGGCGGTCATCGTCGGCGGTTCGGTCCTGGCACTCAGTAAGGAGACGAAGGATCTGCAGCGGATATTTATTCAGATGAAAAATGTGAGTCTGTACGCTCTTGATCTGGTGTGCGGACTGCTGGCACTGTATATCACGGCCTCGCTGACGCTGCTCTTTTGGAAGAATGGCGTGGGTGTTCTGGAGGAAATCTGGAAACCCATCCTGGTAGGCGCTGTGGTGGGCATGGCGCTGATGGTCGGAAAGATCCTCATGGTTGCGG
>CADBRW010000072.1 GCA_902797155.1 uncultured Lachnospiraceae bacterium | reverse complement strand
TCAGGTCCTGACACCCATGCGGAAGGGGGACCTGGGGGTTGAGGCACTGAACCGCAGACTCCAGGAGGCCATGAATCCGCCCTCTCCCATGAAGAGAGAGAAGAAGGTGGGGGATGTGATCTTCCGCGAGGGTGATAAGGTGATGCAGATCCGGAACAATTACCGGCTGGAGTGGCGCGTGGCACCCTCTGCCGATACGGAGTATCTGGAGGAGGAAGGCGTCGGAGTCTTCAATGGAGACATGGGACGCATTCAGTGCATCAATGATTTTGATGAGGAAATAGAGGTCCGTTTTGATGACGGACGTATCACACGTTATACATTTGCCATGGCAGATGAGCTGGAGCATGCCTTTGCCGTGACCATCCATAAGTCCCAGGGAAGTGAATATCCGGCAGTTGTGATCCCCCTCTATTCCGGGCCGGAGAAGCTGCTGAACCGTAACCTGCTCTATACCGCGGTTACCAGAGCCAGAGAACTGGTGGTACTGGTGGGGAATCTGGGACTTGCCAACCGGATGATCGATAATGAAAGTGAACAGCAGAGATATACCAGTCTGACCATGCGGATAAAGGAGATCAATGAACAGGAATAGTGCGTTGGATCTGTTCTTCCCGCCGAGATGTGCGGTTTGTGATACGGTTCTGCCCTATGGCACCCGGGGAGTCTGTGAAAAATGTGGCAGAACACTTCCCTATGTGGAAGGGCCCCGATGCTTCGGCTGCGGGAAGACCGTGGAGAATAATGAAGTGGAATACTGCGGAGACTGCAGCAGGCACAGACATCGGTTCCTGCAGGGCTTCCCTGCCCTGAGGTACGTTCCGCCTGTGTCCGATGCCATGGCGGCCCTGAAATATCACGGGCGGGCAGAATACGCAGAGTTCTACGGACAGCTGCTGGCACAGTGTTTTTCCGATCAGTGGAAGCAGCTGGGGATCGACTGTATCGTTCCGGTTCCGGTGCATCCTCACCGGCTGAGGAAAAGGGGGTACAATCAGGCGGCTCTGATCGCAGGGGCGGTTTCCGATGCGACGGGTATCCCCATGAAGGAAGAACTGCTCATTCGAAATGCGGATACCGTGGCACAGAAGAAGCTGTCCAGAGAGGAGCGGTCGCTGAATCTGCGTGCCGCATTTGCAGCCGGAGCTTCTCCGATGCCAAAGACGGTACTGCTGGTGGATGACATTTTCACAACCGGCGCTACAGCGGATGCCTGCACGGAGGTGCTGCTTGGAGCCGGAGCTAAGAGGGTCTACCTGACTACGGTGTGTTGCTAGTACGGAGAATATGTGATAAAATCCTGCAGGATGGAGGAATAAATACAATGAAAAAGAAAGTTCTGGTTTTATTCGGAGGCCGCTCATCGGAGCATGATGTCTCCGTGATCTCGGCTGCTACTGTTGCTAAGTCCATTCCGGATGACCGTTATGAGCGGGTCCTTGTGGGCATCACAAAGAATGGAGAGTGGCTTCTGGTGCCCTCTGTTGAAGCTCTGAAGGACGGAAGCTGGGAGAACAGCCGGGTGCATGCAGTGCTTTCTCCGGAGACGGACCGGACACTGTTCCTGATCGAAGGAGACCGTATAGAGCGGACCACTGTGGATGTGGCGTTCCCGGTTCTGCATGGCCTCTGGGGAGAGGACGGAACGGTACAGGGGCTTTTTGCAGCATCCAACCTTCCCTATGTGGGCTGCGGACATCTGTCCAGCGCCATCACCATGGATAAGTTCTTTACGAAGGTGATCGCAGACAGCATCGGAGTCGCTCAGGCGGCTTATGTACCCGTAAGATCCTGGGAGCTTGAGGATATGGATGCGGTGGTTGCAAGAGTGGAAGCAGAGAGAAAGTATCCCATGTTCATCAAGCCTTCAAATGCAGGCTCATCAGTGGGAGTTACCAAAGCGCATGACCGCGCGGAACTGATCAAGGGTCTCCTGCTTGCAGCGGAGAATGACAGTAAGATCCTGGTAGAAGAAGCGATCGTAGGCCGTGAGATCGAATGTGCCGTCTTCGGATATGGCGATACGGCCTTTGCCAGCGGTGTCGGCGAGATCCTGGCTGCGGCAGAGTTCTACGATTATGATGCAAAGTATAACAATGCGGATTCCAAAACGGATGTGAATCCCGTACTTCCGGAAGGAAAAGAGGATGAGTTCCGAAGAACTGCACTTCGGATCTATAAGGCATGTGACTGCTTCGGAATGGCAAGAGTGGATTTCTTCCTTGAAGAAGGAACGAACCGGGTGGTATTCAATGAGATCAATACCATACCCGGTCATACATCCATAAGTATGTACCCCATGCTGATGGAGAAGGCGGGACGTCCCATGTCCCAGTACGTTCCCGAGCTGATCGAAATGGCCTGGGAGAGGTG
>CADBRW010000071.1 GCA_902797155.1 uncultured Lachnospiraceae bacterium | reverse complement strand
CTCCTGTAGTGGGCCGCCGGGGGCTCGAACCCCGCACACCCTGATTAAGAGTCAGGTGCTCTACCAAATGAGCTAGCGGCCCGTATCTATAAGCGTTCCCGTCGAAACACTAGTAGATTATAAAACAACATTTTCGGTTTTGCAACCAATTTTTAGTCGGTTTGTGTTTTTTGGAAATTTGCACAAATTTCACAAAGAAATTCTCTAATAATTCACAATAATAAAAGAGGATTTTGACCGATTTTCTTCATTATTCCGCATTTTTACCTTCATTTCTGGGCGGACGGATCTGAAGCATGCAGATTTTGTTCCCCAAACCTGAGAATTTCTTCTCATATTCGGTCATTACATTTCCTTCCACATATGGGCTGGCATGCAGATCCCGGGTGATGGCCAGCTGTTCCCAGCCACACACCTCTGCGGACTCCACCGAAAAATCAAAGAGATCCACATTGTCCGTCTTAAATGTCACGCCCCCGTCCGGAGCGAGCAGCTTCTCGTAGCGTTTCAGAAAACGGTCCGAAGTAAGGCGTCGCTTTGCATGCCGGTCCTTCGGCCATGGATCCGAGAAGTTCAGGTAGATATAGCCGATCTCCCCCGGAGCGAAAACCTCCTCGATCTCCTCCGCATCCATACGGATGAACTTCAGATTCGTCAGCTCCGGTGCCTCTTCATGCTTTTCGATGGCACGAAGCAGTACGCTGGAGTATTTCTCGATCCCCACATAATTGATATCCGGATTTCTTCTGGCCATTTCCATAAGAAAACTGCCCTTTCCCATTCCGATCTCCACATGGATCGGATGGTCATTTCCGAACACTGCAGCCCATTCTCCCCGATGGCTCTGCTCATCATGGACCACAAATTCATTTGCTGCGATCACCTCGCGGGATCCCGGTACATTTCTAAGACGCATCCTCAGCACCTCTCATCTTTCTTTGCCGTACCGGAAGAAATGCCCGGACAGCCCGTTCATTATACGATAGTCCCCCCGAAAAAGCAAGCAGGACAAGGGTTTCATGATCCGGCAGACCCTCTTGTCATTTCAGGGCTTTTGTGGCAAAATAAGATGGTATTCTATTTGGAGATTCTATTATGAAGAAACGTATCTTCCTTATATATATATTAGCAGTGCTCCTGCTGTGTTCGATGCCGGTCTCAGCGGCCGAGCCGGGTGAGATCCCCGGAAATGACACGACCACCGGTTCCGATGAGAACGGAACCGCCTTTCTTCCGGCAGATGCACCCCAGATCACAGCCAGGTCCGCCATCCTGATGGATATGGACACCGGCGACATCCTGTATGAAAAGGATGCCCATAAGAAGTCCGAACCCGCCAGCACCACTAAGCTTATGACAGCGCTTCTGGCTGCAGAGAATCTGTCCTTTAACCAGACCGTCACAGTGACCGAGGGTGCTCTGGACGGCATCTCCTATGATGCGGTAACCATCGGACTCTCTCCGGGCGAGACCCTGACAGTTGAGGATCTGTTCTATGCCATGCTTCTGCCCTCTGCAAATGATGCGGCAAATGTGCTCGGCATGGCGGTTTCAGGTACCGTCGGGAAATTCGTTAAGGATATGAACGCCAAGGCAGAAGCTCTCGGCTGTACAGAAACACATTTTGCAAATGCAAACGGTCTTCCGGATGACAATCATTACACTACGGTTCACGACATGGCGCTGATCGCACAGGCTGCCTACGGAAAATCCCGGGTCCGGGACGTCATCCGCCAGGAAAGCCATTGGATCCCTGCCACAAACATGGTAGGTGAACGGGAACTCTGGACAACGAACCAGCTGCTTTACAGCGTTACGGACTATTATTATGAGCCCTGTACCGGTGGTAAGACCGGGTATACGGAAACCGCAGGAAATACCATGGTTGCCTTTGCGGAAAAGGACGGCCGTCGCCTGGTATCCGTCTGCTTCGGATGCCCCAGCGCCGCAGCCCGTTACACTGATTCATCCACGCTTCTGGAATTTGGATTTTCATCCTACCATAAGATCACACCTCTTCGGGATTTCAAGCTCTCTGAGGCTTCCGAAACGGAGAATGCCATACTGGTCAATTATTATGCACGACTTGGTCATTCTCTTCCCGAATTTACATTAGACACATCCATCGTTCTCTACACAAGGACTTCCGTTTCTCCCGATGATATCGGGAAGGAGGTTTCCTACAGTACGGACCGCAGCCAGAAGGAGGTCGGCTCTGTGGCACTTACCTACAAGGGTAAGACCCTGGCTACCATTCCCATTGTCTCTGACCAGACGCAAATGACGGAAGACCTGTCGGCCCTGGCGCTGAGTCAGCGTAGAAGCGAGACCTATCAGACCACCCCTGCACCCACCAGATCCGAGATCCTGCGAGATGTACTGAAGGAATCTCTTCCGGTCATGGTGATCGGGTTTGTGCTTGCCATAGCACTCTGCCTCGGTACCATTCTGGTGGTGCAAAGCCGCAGGAAGAAACGGGTTGCCATCCGCAGATACTTCGGTGACGGACCGGTACCCGCAAGAGACGGGCCGGAGGTTATGGCCGAGCTCGAACGCAGGAAAGAGGAACGCCGACAACTGGAGACCATCGAGGATGAAAGCGAGCTGCCGAAGCTGCGTATCCCCGAGATGCTGAAGTCCTCCGGCGTCCCTGATGACGGAGAGGAAGACACGGGTGCACCTGTGAAAAAGCAAACAACGGAGCCCGAGACAGATTCCGGGAAAGACTCTGAGAAGAAGCCCGCAAAGAAGCCCGCGAAAAAGCCAACAACAAAGAAGCCACGACACGATTCAGAGGAAGACTCATTCATCGACGAGGGATGATCGATTCGTGACGTCATAGAAAGGGAAAAACCATGGACAAAAAGGAACTTCTGTCTCCTATCCTCAAGGCGAACAGTGAAATGCTGAAACATTTCAGCCGGGTTCATTCGGATGCCATGTCCCACCTTCAGGAGGTGAAGACAGAGCTTTTCGAACTGAACATCCGCCTGGACGAACAGAATCGGACCAAGAACCTCTATGCCATGAATGCAAATCACCGTAAGAATGTGTTCCGTCCGATGCAGGCTGACAGTGCAGCTGCGCAGAAGGAATCCCAACTGGAAGAAGTGATCCGAAACCTTACAGAACGTAAACAGGCATTGGAGGCTGACCAGGCGGAACAGCAGGAACGGATACGTGCCACCGAGGAACAGATCCGTCTGCTTCGTTCAGCCCAGCAATCCGCCCTCCGTCTCAGCAAGGATCTGACCTTTGAAGACGAAGAGGATGCCGAGGGATTCGAGTTTATTGAGGAAGCGGAAGAAACTCCCGACATCAGTGAACACGGTGAACAGATCCTGCTTCTGGACGCCTTCGACAAAGCCTACCTGGCAACTATCCTGGAACGCAAGGTCCAGACTCCGCTCTCCAGTCAGACGCACCGCCTGGATACCCTTCGGCGTCTCATTTCCACAGATCCCGAACAGGCCCGCCTCATACTGGATGAGTATGCATCACAGAATGACAGCATTGCCACGACCATGAAGGCCCAGCTGGAACGGCTGCATCACACCTTTGACGAAAAAAGGCCGGCAGGGACCATCCTGGATGAATGGATCATGCATTTTCGGGACATGCATCCTGAGTTCGTTCTGGAATCCTCGATCCAGCAGAAGGATGAGGGACAGGTTCTTCCCTACATCCGTTCTCTGACCATAGTACGGCTTCTGGAGATCTTCTTCGACAACATCGTCCGGCATTCCGGCGCCAACCAGATCCGCTTCCGTGCACAGATCAGTGGTGCCGACGTCGACATTTTCATCAGTGATAACGGTGCAGGCATTTCGGAGACAGTGCTTTCCGACTCTCCCTGGTACAGCAGCCTTCACAAGGCAGAGGAAATGCTCTTCCTGTTGGACGGAAAGCTTCAGATGTCCGGTTCCAAGGATCACGGAACCACCATCCGTTTCTCACTTCCGTACTGATACCGCCTGTACCATGAACGGACATAACTCACTGACAGGACCGGCCGACACGATACACCGGCCGGACTCACTACATAGATAATACGTTGCAGCCGACTGCAACATGATCGGAGGATATACCTATTATGAAAGAACAGATTGTAACTCTCCTTGCAGAGCATCTCCCCTCTCTCACCGAAGCAGAGGTTCGGGAGCTGATCGAGATCCCGCCGAATCCGGAAATGGGCGACTTTGCATTTCCCTGTTTCCGTCTGGCAAAGACGCTTCGCAAGGCTCCCCCTGTGATCGCACAGGAGCTTCATGATTCCATCACCCTTCCCGAATTTGTCGAGGAGCTTCGGGTCGTGGGTGCTTATCTGAACTTCTTCATCAAAAAAGAGGTCTTTGCCGACACACTGCTTTCCGCCGTACGAAACAACAACTTCGGCGCATCTACGGAAGGAGAAGGTCATACCATCTGTATCGATTACTCCTCTCCGAATGTAGCGAAGAATTTCCACGTAGGACATCTTCGTACCACCATCATCGGCAATTCCCTGTATAAGATCTACAGCAAGCTGGGATATCATGTTGAGCGTATCAACCATCTGGGCGACTGGGGCACGCAGTTCGGAAAGCTGATCGTAGCCTATAAGAAATGGGGCTCCGAGGATGCCGTAAAGGAAAAGGGAATCGAGGAGCTGATGCGGTTGTACGTCCTCTTCCATCAGGAAGCTGACAAGGATCCCGCACTGGAGGACGAGGCACGCTTCTGGTTTGCGGAAATGGAACGGGGAAATGAAGAAGCATTGCAGATCTGGCAATGGTTTGTCGAGATCAGTCTGGAGGAGTTCAAGCGCACCTACCGTCTGCTGGGTATGGAATTCGACCACTACATGGGCGAAAGCTTCTACCGGGACAAGACAGAGGATGTTGTGAACCGTCTCTCTACTGCAGGCCTGCTCACAGAAAGCGAGGGCGCAAAGATCGTTGATCTGGAGGCCTATGATATGGCTCCCTGCCTTATCCTGAAGAATGACGGAAGCTCCATCTACGCCACCAGAGATCTGGCAGCCATTTTCTATCGCAAGGAAAACTATAACTTTGATAAATGTCTCTATGTAACAGGTCAGGAACAGCGCCTGCATTTCCAGCAGGTTTTCAAGGTCGTTGAGCTCCTGGGAAATGAATGGGCAAAGGACGGACTGGTTCATATTCCTTACGGTCTGGTTAGTCTCGGTGGCGAGAAACTCTCCTCCCGCGACGGAAATGTGATCTATGCAGAAGACATTCTTCTGGAAGCCATCTCCAAAATCAAGGAGATCATCCAGCAGAAGAATCCGGACCTGGAGGACAAGGACACCGTTGCACGGCATATCGGAGTTGGTGCGGTTATCTTTAACGACCTGTACAATCAGAGGATCAAGGACGTATCCTTCCGTTGGGAACACCTGCTGAACTTCGACGGAGAAACCGGCCCCTATGTACAGTATACCTATGCACGCTGCTCCAGCATCCTGCGTAAGGTCGAAGACTTCGATGCCTCTGCTGATGTTGATGTGAGCTTCCTGACAGACGAGGCCTCTCTCGGACTCCTGAAGGAACTGGGCAGATTCCCGGCTGTGGTAAAGGAAGCCGCAACCCGATATGAACCTTCCGTAGTCGCTCGCTTCTCCATCGCAGTCGCACAGGCCTTCAACCACTACTACACCGTGAACCGGATCAACGTGGAAGATCCTGCCGAAAGAACAGCGAGAGTCATGCTTGTAGACATCACACGACGTGTACTCCGTGATGCCCTGGACCTTCTCGGTATCACCTGTGTAGAGAAAATGTAGGGCCTTCCTCCTATAGGAACCATGCCCAGACTTTCTATCCGGCATTTATGACTTGGAAAATTACAAACCGGCTCCGGTACGTGACTTCAGAAATATGATCACGACCGGAGCCTTTCTCTTTCTAGATTATGTAAACCAAAAGAGGTGGAAAATGTTTGACTACATCAATTATTTATATGGTATCGGTCTGGGCCCGGGGGATCCGGAACTGATCACCCTGAAGGCACTACGTATCATTCGTGAATGCGATGTCCTTATTCTTCCGGATTCAGGACGAGCCCGTTCCATATTGGAGGGTATACTTACACCTGAGGAATTATGCGCTAAACAGCTTATAGAAGTTCAGATTCCCATGTCTCCTGATTCTATAAATATAGAGGACTGTTACGAACGTGCAGTTAACATAATCTGGCCATTATTGGATCGTAACTTAATGGTCGGCTATCTCACAATCGGTGATCCTACACTCTATTCCTCATTTGCTGAAATCAAAAAAAGACTTGAATTCAATGGATACAGAACAAAGATCATCAATGGAATTCCTTCATTTCTTTCTGTTGCATCCGTCTGCAATCAGATTTTGGTGAAAGGGAATGATGAACTCCATATCAATTCTTTACTCTCTTATTCTTTAGGTACACTTATCTATATGAAGAATAAATCCGGAATATCATCTTTACTTACGGAATTTTCATCGAAATCTAAAAATGAATCGATTAATGTCTTTGGTGCTTCGAATGCTTCTCTTCCATCACAGAAAGTGTATCTTTCCCTGGATGAGCTGCTTTCGGATCCACCTGATTCATATTATTCCACAATTATTGTCAAAACGAATAATGAAATTTCAGAATAGATGCAACCGGTAATGTTTCACGTGAAACATTACCGGTTTTGTTTATATGGTTGATAAGTTTGTTGATAACCAAAAGTTATCAACATCTTATATGTTCCTAATGGACAAAGATCTCGTTCCTAATATCAGCTTATTATTCTACATATGATTCTTATGAGATTCATACAATTCAAATGTTTCACGTGAAACATCTGAATTATTAGACGTAGGGCGAAATAGTAATTAATGTCAATTAGATAGATTGTTCTTGTATGTATTTCATATCATTTTTAAGCATAATGTATGTACATAGTAGATTATCAAAAGTAATGATATTTATACAATTTAAATATTCATCACACATTCACCATTTAATATATAATCAGTAATTACCTTAACCAACTGTAATATTATCCAGTACCAATGTTTCACGTGAAACATTCGTATGCTGGATTATAGATACTAATAAAATAAAGCTAAAACCATAATATCATTATATCTAATATCATTTCGTAAAAACTACATCTACATGCTGATTGAGTATTTTATAATGTTTCACGTGAAACATGCACATATTGGAACATAAGTTTTCTAATAATCACATAGTACCATCATCCGATAAAACATCTTATTCCGAATTTGACGAACAAAAATATACACATTTACAAATTGTAATATACCCAGACACAGGTCCAGTTCCAGATTAAATACGATATTAATGTTTCACGTGAAACATAAACTATAGGATCAATAAACAGGCAAACAAATATAATCGATTCAATATAGATCAAAATGAGCCAATTATTCGGGTTTCAAGAACGAAAAAAAGTACAGTCAATAATGCATAATACAGCAACTAGAATGATCAAATAGGCATCTATCCATCACGTGAAACACGAAAAAAGCGCCCAAAAAGGCAAATAAAAAGAGAAAAGCAAAATATCTTGTGCTTTGTAAATCCGGAATATCTATATCTAGTTATGGAAGAAAGTCTTAAAAAGTGGTATAATTGTCTTTGTGTTGGTACAAAAGCATTCTTTGGAGAAGAAAATATGGGTAGAATCATAGCTATTGCAAACCAAAAGGGTGGTGTCGGAAAGACAACCACATCGATAAATCTGGCAGCTTGTCTGGCTGAAAAGGGCAAAAAAGTCCTCGCCATAGACATGGATCCTCAGGGAAATATGACCAGTGGCCTCGGAGTAGACAAAAACGATCTAACATATTCCATTTATGATGTGATGTGTGGAAACTGCAATCTGGGTGAATGTCTGAAGGTAAATATCTTTGCCAACCAGAAGCTTCAGATCAGTTTGCTCCCGGCAAGCAGAGAACTTGCCGGTGCAGAAGTGGATTTTCTGGATATTGAGGATAAACAGTTCATTCTAAAGAAACTGATCCGTCCTCTCAGGAAGAAATATGACTTCATTATTATAGACTGTCCTCCTGCACTCGGAATCCTTACGATCAATTCCATGACGGCCGCAGATACGGTAATTGTACCGATTCAATGCGAATTCTATGCTTTGGATGGTCTTACACAGCTCATGTACACCATAAACCTGATCAAACAGAAGCTGAATAAGGCCCTGGAGATTGAAGGAGTCGTCTTCACGATGTACGATTCCCGTACGAATCTGTCTGAGCAGGTAGTTGAAAACGTTCGAAACAATCTGGATCAGTTGATCTATAACACTCTGGTACCCAGAAATGTGCGTCTGGCTGAAGCTCCAAGCTTTGGACTTCCAATCAACCTTTATGACAGCCGTTCATCCGGCGCAGAAGCATACCGGGCCCTTGCGGATGAAGTTATCCACAACAAATTGTTTCTAGATTAATAGAGCTGTGGATAAATATTATGGTAACGCATATCAACGTTTGTCGACATAACGCAAGAATGTAGATTACATAAGGGATTATACTGCATAATGAATTATCAGCCAATATTATGTAAACCAGTTGATAACCCGTTATTAAGCAGAAATCACGAATCCCATCCTATTTATAAACATCAATAAAATTGGGAGGACATTATGGCAGTAAAAAGAGGCCTGGGACGCGGCTTGAGCGACCTGATTCCTACAGACGCCCCCGCAGAGAAGGGGAAGCCTGCACAGAAGACAGTTACAAAAACCGTTACAAAGACCGTTACGAAGGAGGTCGAGAAGAAGCTGAAGATCTCCGATATCGAACCGAATAAGAATCAGCCGCGGAAGCATTTTAATGAAGATGCACTGAACGAGCTTGCTGATTCCATCAAGCAGTTCGGCGTGATCGAACCCATTGTCGTGATCAAGAAAAATAAATATTATGAGATCATCGCCGGAGAGCGACGCTGGCGTGCTGCACGTATCGCAGGCCTGAAGGAAGTTCCCGTCATCATCCGAGACTACACCAAACAGCAGCAGGTGGAGATTGCCCTGATCGAGAATCTTCAGCGAGAGGATCTGAATCCCATTGAAGAGGCTCATGCATATCAGCGTCTCATCGAAGAATTCCACCTGAAGCAGGATGAGGTTGCCGACCGGGTGTCCAAAGGACGTACCACCATTACAAATTCTCTCCGTCTGTTAAAGCTTTGCGATAAGGTTCAGGAGATGGTGATCAATGAAATGCTCACTACCGGTCATGCCCGTTCCCTCATCATGATCGAAGATCCGGACGTTCAGTACGAAACAGCCCTTACCGTTTTCGATAACAAGATGTCCGTTCGTGAAACAGAGTCCTTCGTAAAGAAGGTACTTCTTGCCATGTCCGCTCCGGCAGAAGAGAAACTTCCAGTTCCGGAGGAGAAGGACCTTTCCGCGATCTATAAGGAGATCGAGGAGAACCTAAAGAATGTTCTTGGAACCAAGGCCTCTGTAAAGGCAAAGTCCAAGGATCGGGGAAAGATTGAGATAGAGTATTATTCTACAGATGATATGGAGCGTATCCTCCACCTCATCTACAGTATCCGTAAATAGGAGGATCCCATGCTGCTAACGACAACTGCATTTGGAATTCAGATCGAGATCATCCTGATCATTCTGATCGTGATCATCCTCGCTCTGATCGTTGCGCTGGTCCTTGTGATCCGTCGTCTGGAATACGTCAACCGGAAATACTACGTCATCATGAGCGGAAAGAAGGGAAAAGACCTGGAGAAGGTGATCCTGACCCGCTTTAAGGAGATGGATAAGGTCAAGGCAAATGCGCGGCGCGTCACCTCTGAACATAAGAAGTTCAAAGGACAGCTGGATTCCTGTATCGATAAGATCGGTCTTGTAAAATATGACGCCTTCGATAATCTTGCGGGAAACTTAAGTTTCTCACTTGCCCTTCTGAACCAGGACAATTCCGGTGTGGTCCTGAACACCATGCATTCCCGGGAGGGATGCTACACCTACGCAAAGGAGATCATTAAGGGCGAATCCTATATCTCCCTTTCAGAGGAGGAGAAGGAAGCCATCAAGAAGGCAATGACCGTAGAAGAGGAGATTGAGGCGCTGACCTCCCCGGATGAAACATTTGACATAGACTGATAAACCACATCACATAGACGAAAGAACCAGATAAGATTACAGAGGAGAAGAAACATACCATGTTAGACATCAAATTCTTAAGAGAGAATCCCGACATTGTAAAGAAGAATATCCAGAATAAGTTCCAGGACCGGAAACTTCCCATGGTGGATGAAGCCATTGAACTGGACCGGAAGAGAAGAGACAACCAGGCTGAGGCAGATCAGCTCCGTGCCGATAAGAACAAGATCTCCAAGGAGATTGGAAAATACATGGCACAGGGTGATAAGGAAGCTGCCGAAGAAGCAAAGAAGAAGGTTGCAGAATTCTCCAAGCGCCTGGCGGATCTGGAAGCAGAGGCTCCTGAGATCGAGGAAGCCCTCAGAAAGATCATGCTGGTCATCCCGAATATCATCGATCCGTCGGTTCCCATCGGAAAGGACGACAGTGAAAATGTGGAAGTTCAGAAATTCGGTGAGCCCGCAGTTCCCGATTTTGAGATTCCCTATCATACTGAGATCATGGAGCGCCTGGCAGGCATTGATCTGGATGCCGCACGGAAGGTTGCCGGAAACGGCTTCTATTATCTGATCGGTGATGTTGCAAGACTGCATTCCGCCATTCTTTCCTACGCAAGAGATTTCATGATCGGAAAGGGCTTCACTTATTGCATTCCGCCCTTCATGATCCGCAGTGATGTGGTAACCGGTGTAATGAGCTTCGACGAAATGGAATCCATGATGTACAAGATCGAAGGAGAGGATCTGTATCTGATCGGTACCAGTGAGCACTCCATGATCGGACGTTTCATCGACTCCATGATCGACGAACCCACATTACCGCTGACGCTTACCAGCTATTCTCCCTGCTTCCGTAAGGAGAAGGGTGCCCATGGTATCGAGGAACGTGGCGTATACCGCATCCATCAGTTTGAGAAGCAGGAAATGATCGTCATCTGTAAGCCGGAGGAATCCATGGACTGGTTCCACAAGCTTTACAGCTACACGGTTGAACTGTTCCGCAGCCTGGATGTGCCTGTTCGTACTCTGGAGTGCTGCTCCGGTGACCTGGCTGATCTGAAGGTAAAATCCATCGACGTGGAGGCATGGTCTCCCCGTCAGAAGAAATATTTTGAGGTAGGAAGCTGCTCCAACCTGGGTGATGCACAGGCCCGCAGACTGAAGATTCGTGTAAAGGGAGAGGGTGGACAGAAATATCTGGCACACACCCTGAACAATACCGTAGTTGCACCTCCCCGTATGCTCATTGCATTCCTGGAGAACAACCTGAACGAGGACGGCTCCGTCCGCATCCCCGAGGTACTTCGTCCTTACATGGGTGGCATCGAACTGATCACACCCAAGCAGTAATATCGGAGACATTTATGAATCAATACTACCGGGCCATCGGCTTCAGCAAAATTAAATCACTGCAGCAGTTGGACCGGTTGTGTAAAGAGGTTCAACGTACACCTGACCGCCGTAGTGTTGTCAGTCACGCCCTGAACCGTTCGCTGGTGCAATTGGACCGCATCTATGCCCCCGAAGGACTGGGGGTCTCCCTGATCGGGGAAATGGATGCGGAAGGCAGTCTGTTTGTTGAGTACGCCTATCCCTACATTTTACCGGCTGCCTATCCCTATATGGATGAAATTCAGGTGGAACGAAAGTCCGACCGCTCCGGCTTCTACGGTGTGATCGACAACATCAACCTGTCCGTTGTATTTTATCTGCAGAATATCGCAGAGCTCACCGGTGCACTATGGAGGGGTCCGCTGCCCCTGACGCTTTCCGCCTGTATCTCCGGCCTCAGCCTTTCCGCAAGGATCCTGCTTCCCATCCGGAAGACGGAGATGGATATCCAGTATGAAGCGGATAAGCGGATGGAAGAGCTGACGAATATCCGTCTGGTCCGCCGCGGGGACAATGAGATCCTTGAACGGATGATGATGCAGGAAATGAATGTGAAGGACACCCTGGACCATCGCCTGATGTCCGAGGATGTGCTCTCCATTGTCGACAGCAGCATGATCCCCTATGGACTGGAAAGTGATACCTATGATATCATCGGTACCATCCTTCAGGTAAATGAAACGGAGAATTCTCAGACGGGAGAGAAGATCATCCTTCTCGATGTAGCCTGTCTCTACTATGTGATCCGCATAGCCGTGAATCGCAGTGATCTGATCGGTGAACCCATGGTCGGACGCAGATTTCGCGGGGTTACCTGGCTCCAGGGAATTGTTTCCCTTGACAGGTCCATGGGAAGTTCGATAAAATGATTTGGGACTATACGTCCCATACGTTCTCGTAGTTTAACGGATAAAACAAGCGCCTCCTAAGCGCTAGCTCCGGGTTCGATTCCCGGCGGGAGCACTAAGACTGATGCAGCCGTGATCCATAGGCTGCATTCTCTATAATGATGTAAACAGGAGGTTTCGTATATGAAATCAGATGTGATCCATGTAACAAATACAGGCGTCGGTACAGAGGATGCCCTGGCACAGGCAGATGCAACTGCCGCATTTAAAACTCTTGATAAAAAGCAGTCCATGCATCTTCGTCTTCTGACGGAAGAAATGATGAGTCTTGTTCATGCACTTACCGGAGAGAAAGAAGCGGACTTCTGGATTGAAACAGAGAAGGATCAGTTTCAGCTTCACCTTACCACCATTACCAATATGAATTCACGGAAGCGTTCCCAGCTGCTTTCTGCTTCCACTTCCGGCAAGAATGCTTCTGCGAAGGGAATTCTCGGTAAGTTCCGCGATCTTCTGGAGCGGTCTCTTGAGCCTGTTGATGATTCCCTCACGAATTATTATCCTTCCGGCTGGCTCTATCCCGGAATGGATTCCACCATGATAGCCACCACACCAAATGTATGGTCCTTCAACCAGTACCGTGATTCCATCGGAGAGGAGAGTGCTCCGGAGGTATGGGACGAGCTGGAAAAGTCCATCCTGGCAAAGCTGGCGGACGAAGTTACCATTAATATCGACAACGACATCGTAAATATGGTGGTTTTCAAAACCTTCAACTGACCATGGAAGGAGGCCCCTCCTACTCGATGTCGTGTTTGCCGGTCGTATCGTGCAAAAAACCCCGATGGTACATGAAAATGTGTCATCGGGGTTTTATTATGTAACAATTTCGTAAAGGTGACAGGCACCTATTATGTAAACTAGTGAAGATTACTCAGCGTCATCGCCATAGCTATGACCGTAATTTTCCTTCTTCTTCAGGTATACGACTACCTTACGATAGGGCTCTTCACCCTCGCTGCGGGTTGCAACGAACTTGTCATTCTGAAGAGTGGAGTGGATGATCCGTCTTTCATACGGATTCATGGGCTCCAGTGTAAAGGATCTTCTGGAACGCTTTACCTTGAACGCGATGTTCTTTGCAAGGTTTTCCAGTGTTTCCTTTCTTCTTGCACGGTAGTTCTCTGTATCAAGCTTTACGCGGATATATTTATCCTTGCTCTTCTTATTTACATACAGACTGATCAGATACTGAAGTGCATCCAGAGTCTGTCCTCTCTTTCCGATGAGAACACCCATATCCGGGCCTTCCACGTCGATTGCAAGAACATCCTCTTCCTCCTCCATCTGAACGGTAACGGTTGCTTCCAGTTCCATGGCTGCGAACAGCTTGTCCAGATATGCCTTGGTATCTGCGATCAGATCTCCGTTTTCTACCGGTGTTGTATCGATAGCCTTTTCCTTCACTTCTGTGGTTTCTGCCTTGGGAGCGGACTGTACAGCCGGTGCTACAGCTTCTGTAGCTTCTGTAGCAGCTGCGGCATCTTCCTTCACTCTTACACGGATCACTGCCTGCTTGGATCCGATTCCGAGGAATCCTGCGCTTCCTTTCTCTACCACTTCTACCTCAAGGTCTGCCGTTACCACACCAAATGCACGTGCGGCATCGATCTCGGCATCCTCTACGGTCTTGGCACGAAATTCTTTAAACTCCATTTCGAACTCCTTATTCCTTCTCGTTCTTGTTGTAATAGTCCCGAAGCGCATTTGCCTTGGATGCGATACTTCCGGGCTTGTACTGTACGTTCTTCTTCTCTTCGCTGTCATTCTTATAGGAAGTAGCGGAGGTGTAGCTCTTCAGCCTTGCACTGCCGAACTTCTGCATACCCTCTGAATCCTGTGAACGCTGTTCTTCCTTATTCTGACCCGTAGCTGCTTCCTGCATTTTCTCAAGGAAGCCCTTCTTCTCTTTGCCGCCGTTGCGGGCCAGCTTTCTCTCATGCTTCTTCTCGGCTTTGAGTCTGGCTTTCTCCGTAATGGCATCCATATCTGCATGACTGTAATAGAAGTTTGTAGCAAGAGTGATCAGTACACTGACTGCTGCACTGACTGCCCAGTAAAGTCCCAGACCGGCGGGTACGCCGATGGTTACAAAGAAGGACATAACCGGCATGATCATGAGGAACTTTCTCATGGACTTCATCTGTGCATCCTGCTGCGGATCTCCGGTAGACTGAGCCGGCGCAACCTTCATGGAAAGGAACTGGAACAGGAAAGCAGAGATCGGGATGATCAGTGCCCAGGTCCATGCCCAGCCCGGGGCCTCGGAGAGATTGATTCCGAGGATGAAATCATTGGATGCTACGATGTTGTCTTTATTCTCGGCTACAGCCTTCGCAACCTCAGGATTGCTGCTGAATACGGTACTGATCTTATCCAATGCATCGCCGCCGCATTTTGCAAGCACATCGATGACGTAATTTACGGACAGATCCACCTTAGACAGATCCGGTGCTCTGGCAATCGAATTATCCGATACAAACTTGATCAGAGTGTCCTTTGCATTCGGGACCTTCATGATAGCGTCCGCAATGGGAACATACAATTCCTTGATCTTATCAACGTAAGCCGGAATGTTCTGGATCACGTTGTAAAGAGAAAGGAAGATGGGGAGCTGGATCAGTGCGGTAAGACATCCCGTACTGGTCTTGATCCCGTATTGCTTCTGAAGAGCACTGGTTTCCCTGGATTTGGCCAGAATCGAATTCTGGTCCTTCTTTCCCTTGTACTTCTTATTGATCTTATTGAATTCAGGACGCAAATGTGCCTGAATCTTGGAAGATCTGGTCGTGCGGATGGAGAGCGGGAACATGAGCAGACGAACCACGACCGTGAATACGATAATACTGAGAGCAATGGATACAACACCCATGTTGCTGAACAGATTATAGATTCCGTTCATGATCCATCCAAGCAGCTTTGCCAGATTTCCCAGTATAAAACCGCCTGACTGTGTTAATATCATTTTTTTCTCCTTTAAGGAACCGGATCATACCCACCCTTCCCGAAGGGATTGCATCGAAGGATCCTCCAGACGGTAAGTCCGGTGGCCTTTAGAAATCCGTACTTCTCATATGCCTGAAGGGCATACTCCGAACAGGTGGGGTAGAATATACATGTTCCATGTCCCTTCATGGGGGACAACCGCTTTCTGTAGAATTTGATCAGACGAATGCATAGTTTTCTCATATAATTATATTGTGCCTTCCACACAAATGAAGAAATGCTCTTTCTATTTCCTGATAGTTCTGTCCTTTTGCTGTATTTCTGGCAACAACAACGATGTCCACACCGTTTTTTATCTCGTTCTTATGCAATCGATAACTTTCCCTGATCAAACGGGTAATTCTGTGTCTTACGACACTGTTTCCAACCTTTTTACTTACAGAGATCCCGATTCTACTGCACGCTGTCAGGTTGTCGGCAACGTACATCACTAAATAT